>BDTQ01000286.1 GCA_002898135.1 bacterium BMS3Bbin07 | reverse complement strand
ATATGAGACGAAAAATATAAATTGGGGTAATGGAGTACCTTTTTTCTGGATTTGGGAGAATGAATCTTTTATATTTTTTACTGCTATAATTTTAAGTTAATTCTTCCCTCCCTTCTCCTTAACTCCATTACTCCAATTTATATTTGTCCTTTCTGTACTATCTGTTTGTGTAAATTAAATCTCTTTCAACGCCTGCCTGGTCTTCCTGATATAAAGCTATATTAAAGTTCTCTGCAAAATGGCCGATATAAAGAATTAGGGAGAAGGTTTTCAGTTGTGGACGCAGGGAGGTAAAGATGACAATATTGCCATCGCAGATTAACGATATGCTCAGGCTTTATTCAAGGTTTTCGAGTGCAGATGATTCTTTGCTTGATGAGACCTCCCCTCCTGTAAATGAACCTGAAGATATTGTTGACATCTCCACAGAGGCAAAGAAGCGGGAGATTCAGGACCAGACAAGGATGGAGGTAATGAAAAAAATTAAGGAGACCGGCATCGTTGGAAAAGAGAGAGTTTAAGATACTAATCATTGACGATGATGAAATAGCCAGGGATGTAGTTGTCAGCCTTCTTTCCAGAGAAGGCTTTCTGGTTCATTCAGCCTGCGACGGCATTGAGGGAATCAGGGCACTAAAGCTGGACCTTTACAGTCTTATAATAACCGACCTGAGGATGCCCGGTGCTGACGGTTTTGAGGTCTTGAAGGCTGCCTGCAACCTTAATCCAAAGGCGGCAGTAGTTATCCTGACAGCATATGGGACACTTGACAACGCTCTTGAGGCTATAAAGTTTGGTGCATATGACTACATTACGAAACCATTTAAACTCCAGGAGATAATTATTGTAGTGGAAAATGCCCTGAAGAGGGCTGAACTGATAGAAGAGAACGAGGAGCTCAGGCTTCATCTGCGTAATACTTACAGGGATATGGAGATGATAAATACTGTAAAAAGGCTTGCCACTACAGATGTAACAATGAATTTCCTGGAGAGACTTGCACGACTCAGACAAATGGATATTATTAGTGAAGATGATGTTGAGATATTAAAGGAAAAACTGCTTTTAGGAGTCGTAAATGCCGCGAGTTCTGATAGTAGATGATGACCAGTCGATAAGGAGCGTCCTTTCAGATATAGTAAGGGCTGCCGGTCCTTACCAGACGGATATTGCTATGGATGGTGTAGAGGGACTTGAGATGGTAAGGCATGATGAATACGATATAATCTTTACTGATATTAAAATGCCCCGGATGGGAGGGCTTGAATTCATGCAGGAAGTAAGGAAGCAGAATCCAATGATACCTGTTGTGGTAATTACTGCTTATTCCTATCTTGAAACGGCAATATCGGCTATGAAGCAGGGGGCAGCTGACTTTATTACCAAACCGTTTACGTTTAACGATATAAGGCATATTCTAAGCAAGGTGATCCGTGAGAGAGAACTGATTAAGAGTTTTGCCGGTAATGGTAATAAGGATGCAGTAGTTGAGACACTTAATTCGGAACTTTATAAGAGACTCCAGGAGATAAACACACTATTTACCCTCAGTATGGAACTTGATGAGATAAAGGAAAACTCGAGTATATTTAACAGAATCGTTTCCATGATTGCGAGGCTTCTGAAGGCAAAGAGGGTTGCTCTCGGACTGCTTGAAGATGGAACTATCGAGAGCCGTTATACAATAGGTATAGCACATATAGAGAAACTTCCCTTGAAGGGTTCAATATATGAGGATGCCATCGGGAACAAGACACACATTGTCCTTGAGGTTGGCCAGAAAAATCCTTTCAGTGGATATCCGCTTGACTCGGAGTTCCTTATCATTCCCCTTATACTTAACAATGAAGTGTTGGGATTTCTGAGTATAACTGATAAGACCGATGGTTATAAATTTGCCGATGAAGAAATTAATCTCGCACTGACGCTTACACACAAGGCATGCCTCAGGCTTGAGAACAATGCCCTTTATGAAATAACATACAATAATCTCATCAATACATTGAAGACCCTTATTTTAACAGTGGAAGCAAGGGATTCCTATACAAAACAACATTCCGAAAGGGTCACGAAGCTGTCTCTTGAGATTGCGGATGCAATAGGCTGTGCTCAGACAGAAAAGGATGCAATAAGGTTTGCAGGTTATTTGCATGACATTGGAAAGATCGGAGTCAGAGATATAGTCCTGTTAAAACCCGGAGGACTGACTGATAAGGAGTTTGAAGAGATAAAGAAACACCCTGTAATAGGTGACAACATTGTATCCCCACTCGGTTCCTTTCCTCTTGAGAGGCTGTTGATAAGGCACCATCACGAGCGATTTGATGGTCATGGTTATCCGGATGGCCTTCAGGGTGAGGATATCCCACTCATTGCGAGAATTTTATCCGTTGCCGATACCTACGATTCCATGACAACAACGAGGCCTTACAGAAAAGGGGTGGATCACAAGACAGCGATAGGTGAAATAAAGAGATGTTCCAGCTCCCAGTTTGACCCCGTAGTAGTAGAGGCATTTATGTCAACATCTACAGGACGGGGGGCAGCTAATGGGTATTGAGACCGGCAAGGATGTTTATATCAGGACAAGGGATGGTGTCAATTGTTTTAATGCCAGGGTTACAGAGGGAAATGGGGTAGAATACCGTCTTTGCTCTGATTGCGAGGTGAGTGGGTTGAAAGGGCAGAAGGTTTTGATGTGTCAGGGTAATACGGAGACAATGGCCTTGGTGAAGGATGTAAAGGGGAACGAGCTTTTCCTTGAAGTTCCAGTTGATCTTTATGAGGAGAGGAGGTCTTTTTTTAGGGTCGATGATGCATTTCCCGTAAAGATAAAAAGGGTTGGTAAATTAGCTGTGCGTTCACCGGAATTTCTCTTCCCGCCTTCAGACAAGAAGGTAGATGAAATCGGGACAGGATTGCATGATAGCGGTCTTTTCCCTATCTTGCAGGAGATTAACAATAAACTCGACTTTCTGTTAAATACCCTTGTGCTTAAAGAGGCGGGGGCGTTGAACGAGGAGGCCAGCGCTGTAAATATTTCTGCATCAGGGATAAGATTTGAGATTGATGAGGAGTTTGAGCCTGGCGATGTTGTGGAACTCAAAATTCTTCTTCCCTCTTATCCACCAATGGCAGTCCAGGCCTTTGGTGAGGTTACAAGAGTAAAAGTGCTTGAAAGGGAGGGAAGAAAGGCATATGATACTGCAATCGAGTTTGCAGAAATGACAGATGAGGTCAGGGAGGAGATAATCCGGTACACCCTGAGAAGACAGAGAGAGATTATCAGGAAGCAAAGGAAAGACGGATAATGTATGGAGAAAGCGAGCTTAATAGGGATAGTGCTTGGTGCCTCGGCGCTTGTGGGCGGCACTCTGCTGGAGGGCGGGAATATAACCTTTATTCTACAGCCGGCAGCAGCACTCATTGTTTTTGGCGGTACACTTGGGGCCACACTGCTGAGTTTTACACTTCAGGATGTTCTGCTTGCACTTGGATCACTTAAAGATGTTTTTTTTAAAAATGAAACCCCTGCTTACGATGCCAGTATAAATCAGATAGTATCACTTGCACATCTGTCAAGAAAAAAGGGACTTGTTGCGATCGAACCCCATCTTATGGATATAGATGACCCTTTTTTCCGAAAAACACTTTCCCTTGCAATTGACGGAATCAGTCCAAGGCTACTGCGTGAAACCCTCGAGGAAGAGAATTTAACCTTTGAGGATGCCAGGTTGAGGCAATCAAGGGTCTTTGAGACTGCAGGTGGTTTTGCACCGACAATAGGGATTATAGGTGCGGTAATAGGTCTTATTCACGTAATGCAGAACCTGTCTGAGCCTGCAAAATTGGGACAGGGGATTGCTGTTGCCTTTGTTGCAACCGTGTATGGTGTGGGGGTGGCAAATCTCCTGCTTTTGCCCATATCAAAAAAACTGAAAAATAACCTGATGAGGGAGATTAAATTCAGGACCATGATAGTGGAGGCCGTTATCGGCATCCAGTCAGGTATTAATCCGCATTATCTCAGAGAGAAACTACGTGCCTTTGTTGAGAAGTGAGGAGAGGTGAGACTGCTATGAGAAGGAAAAGTATTGAGGACAATGACAGCCCTGACAGATGGGTTGTCTCATATGCCGACTTCATAACCCTCCTTTTTGCCTTGTTTACCACCCTTTATGCAATAAGTGTTGTAGATACGCAGAAGCTTGGCAAATTTGCAGATTCTCTGAATGCTGCTTTGGGAACGGAAACGTCGCGGCAGGGCAGCACAGTAATTCCCGAGTTGGACAAGCCTTCGCAGATTTCTGAAGGGATTGAGTATGAGCTGAGGGGGGTTGTTGGTTCTTTCAGCAAGGACCTCAATGTCCGGAGGGATGAAAGGGGTGTAATTGTCTCCCTTGGTGAGGGTTCCATTTTCGCCCCTGGTTCCGTAGAGATAAAAGAGTCGTCATTAAAGGTGCTGGCAGAATTGTCTTTAATCCTCAAGGGAATATCAAACAAGGTGTTAATAGAAGGACATACGGATAATTTGCCGGTCGGAAGTTCCGGTTACAGGTCAAACTGGGAAATCTCAACCATGCGTGCTGTTTCGGTATTGAGACTCTTTATAGAAAAATTTGGTCTGCCCCCCGAGAGATTCATTGTTGCCGGTTATGGCAAATATAAGCCACTCAGGGAAAATACCACTCCTGAGGGCAGGGCAAAAAACAGACGTGTTGATATAGTAATTCTGACAGATCGGGAAGCAAAGATGTTATAATAAATTTAGTTTCAATACTTTTCAGAAAATTGTGTGGGGAATAACTAAAGCAGAATAACCCTCCCCGAAAGTCTTCGGGGCATCCTTCCCGGAAGAAAGATTCCCGACATTCATCCTTCGTAATACTACGGAGAACAGGAGCGGGAATGAAACAACATGAGCAATAATTTGAGACACTGTGTATAGAAAAGTTCAGATTTGACAATAAAATCCAAAAATACAGGGGCAGCTGATGAAGTTCAATGAAAGGCTTTTGCTGATAAATTCTCTTATTAAGGAGATAAACCGGGATCTCAGTGTTGACCATGCCATTAATATACTGGTTAAGGGGGGGATGAAGCTTCTTTCCGTAGATGCCGGGGTCTTTGCACTTATTGATGATGATAAGCTCAGATGTATGAGTCAGAGCAATTTTGAATTTGATGTAGAAATGTTCTGTTCCGATTTTGGCCTTCAGGTTGAAAAGACAACAGTTATAAGAGACATTAAAGAACATCCTGATCTGTGTGAAAAATTACAGCGATATGAAGTGAAGAGCCTCATCTGTACGCCGGTGAATATTATGACTGACAAAAAGGGGGTGCTCTTCCTCGCCTCCTTTACAGAGAGAGAGTTTTCAGAGCCTGACATAAACTCCCTCGAGATTTTTCTGGATGCTGGCGTGTCTACCATAAAAAACAGCTTTCTTTTCGACCTGATCTCAAAGAGTCAGAAACTCTGGCAGGAGACTTTTGATGCAATATCCGATTATGTCTTTGTTGTGGACGATGATTGCAGGATTATAAAGTGCAACATTGCCTTTGCAGAGAGCTGTGGTCTTCATCCGCGAAAGATTATCGGGAAGAGTTGTCTTGAGTTGCAGGGCAAGCTTGCTCCAACGTTCTGCATAGAGGAGCTGTATAAAAACAGAAAGGCATACACTGAAGAGATTACCTGTGATGGCAAGATTTACCTTGTAAGCGGTTTTCATGTAACACTGCCAAACGGGAAGAATGCAACAGTGCATATCCTTAAAGACATAACAGAGATGCGGAGATTGAAAGAGCAACTTTACCATGCAGATAAACTTACATCCCTTGGGCTTCTGGTTTCAGGTGTGGCACATGAGTTAAATAATCCCCTTACAGGGATACTTGGATATTCTGAACTTTTGACAATGAAGGCTGAAGATGAGGTTTTGAAGAAAGAACTTGGCAAGATATACTCTGCTGCAGAGCGGTGCAAGAAGATAGTGGAAAACCTCCTGACCTTTTCAAGGCAGAGTCCCCCCGAGAGGTCATATATCCGGATGGATGAACTCATTGACAGTGCAATTGAGCTCAGGTCTTACTGGCTTCGGTCGAATGGTTTTCAGATTGTAAGGGATTACCATGATCTGCCGATTGTGTCCATTGATCCACAACAGATACAGCAGGTAATAATGAACATCCTTGTAAATGCAGAGTACGCTGTGCTTAACTCCGGCAAGGAGGAAAAACTTATCACTTTGCATACCCATTATGACAGGGAGCGGGGAATGGTTGTAATTAAAATATCCGACAATGGCATGGGAATATCAAAGGATACAGTTACAAGGATATTTGACCCGTTTTTTACCACAAAGCCGGTAAACAAGGGGTCTGGTCTGGGACTTTCAATATCTCACGGTATTGTAAAAGAGCATAATGGAAATATATGGGCTGAAGGGAGTTTAGGCGAAGGGGCGACCTTTATTATTGAACTTCCGGCAGGAAAAGAAGGCTTTTCTGCAGTTCTTGACTAATTCCATCTTCAGTATTCCGTCATCTGTCTTGACATTAAGGGCAGGACTAAGTATAAAATAGTAACTATTTTTGCCCGCACTCCAAAAATATATTCTATACTTATACATGACGACTTATAAAATTGCGCATAATATAAACTTCTCCCAAAGTCTGTCATGCTGGCTTGTCCGGCATCCTTCTTGGAAGAAAGATTCCCGACAAGCGGGAATGACACAACATGCGCAATAATTTATGACGCTGTATATAGAAAAAAGATCTTTTCCAGTATTTTTATCAAAATTACGTATTGTCGGATTTTAAGGAGGATAACGAAATATGAACAATGTCAAAACTCTAATCAACGAATCCGGTATTTATGCGGTTTGCTTATCCATGGAGATAGAGGTATGAAGAAACCCTGGGCTGGAAGGTTTAAGGAGAAGACTGCCGGCAGTGTCGAGGCATTTACTGAGTCCATATCCTTTGACTGGAGGCTCTGGCGTTACGACATTCAGGGCAGTATTGCACATGCACGCATGCTTGCCCGTCAGAGAATCATTTCAGGGGATGATGCTGACAGGATCATTACAGGCCTGCAGGAGATAGCATCTGAAATAGAAGCAGGCAAGTTTCGTTTTCAACAGGACCTTGAGGACATACACATGAATATAGAGGCTGCGCTCATAAAGAAGATCGGGCCTTCCGGAGGCAAGCTCCACACAGCCCGCTCCCGCAATGACCAGGTTGCCCTTGACCTGAGACTTTATCTCAGGGCCGAAGTGGAGGGGTTCATAAAGACAATAAAAAAGCTGCAGAGGGTTCTTTTGAGGCTTGCCCAAAGACATGCAGATACGATAATGCCGGGATATACCCACCTTCAGAGGGCTCAGCCCGTGACACTCGGGCATCATCTTCTTGCATATGTCGAGATGTTTCAGCGTGACAGGGAAAGACTTCAGGATGCCCTCAAGAGGATCAATACCCTTCCCCTTGGTGCATGTGCCCTTGCCGGTACCACCCTGCCGATAGACAGGGCCTATGTTGCAAGGCTTCTGAAGTTTAAGAGAATTGCCGGCAACAGTATGGATGCAGTTTCGGACAGGGATTTTGCACTTGAGTTTCTATCCATTGGCTCAATCCTGATGCTTCATCTCAGCAGGATGGCAGAAGAGCTTGTCCTCTGGTCAACAGAGGAGTTTTCCTTTATTGAACTCCCTGATGCCTTTACAACAGGCTCAAGCATAATGCCGCAGAAGAAGAACCCGGATGTGGCGGAATTGATAAGGGGGAAAGTTGGCCGCGTTTATGGTGCACTCATAGGTCTTTTAACAACCATGAAGGCCCTTCCCCTTGCATATAACAGGGATATGCAGGAGGACAAACTGCCTGTATTTGACACTGTTGATACCCTTAACAGTGTTCTGACCATACTTGCCGAGATGTTGCCAAGGGTCAGGTTTAATAAGAAGAGGATGCAGGAGACAGCAGCGGGGGGTTATTCGCTTGCCACTGACCTTGCCGAATACCTGGTTGGAAAGGGTCTGCCTTTCCGAGATGCCCATGAGGTCACCGGAAGGGTTGTTAGATATGCCATTGAAAGAGACTCGGAACTTCATGAATTGACGCTTGATGAGTTCAAACGGTTTTCCCCATTGATAGGGGCGGATATTTTTGAACTTCTTACCATTGAGAAGGCTGTGAAGAGAAGAAATTCAAGGGGAGGCACATCTCCGGACGAGGTAAGAAGGCAGGTTAACCGGCTAAGGAAAGCGTTATAGTGTTATAATTGATAATAAAAATTGAGGAAATCGAAAGGCAAAAGAAGTTTTTGAGCTTCACGATGCCTTCAAGATAGACTCAAGATAAGAAACAGAAAAAAGAGACTTTAGTTCTTTAGAATCGAGAGAAATCTTGAAGTAATCGAGAGGCTAAAAAAGAAGTTTTCGAGTTTTACGATGAAAAAATTAAGAAAAAAAGCAAATTAGTTTTATAATATAAGCTGAAATGGGATTTATGGTAAGAATAGCAGGATTATCTTTGCTGGTGGCCTTTTCTTTAATTATTTTTGCTTGTGGCAAAAAAGGTCCACCAACCCTGAATGACTATCGACCGGAAACAAAACTTCCAATGAGCACTACCGAAAAAAAACAGGCATGGACTGCTGATGGTACTAACTTGCAAGGGTTAGCGTCATTTAGCTTGACAGAGTCTGTTGGACAGAAGCGAGTCGACATTTATGTATTAAGGAGTAATACTTGATGAAAGAATCAATTTTAAAGGCTGTTCGGGACAGCCTTGAGGTAAAGAAGCAGTTTTTTGAAGAGAATATTGATAACATAATCCAGGTCTCTAAAGTCATTGCTGATGCTTTCAATGACGGGAAAAAGCTTATCCTCTTTGGCAACGGAGGCTCTGCCACTGATGCCTCACATATTGCAGCGGAATTTATAAACCGCTTTAAGAGAGAGAGACCCGGACTGCCCGCTATTGCCCTGAATACCGATGTTGCCGTATTGACGGCGATTGCCAATGACTATGATTATTCGGAAGTATTTGCCCGTCAGTTGAGGAGTCTGTCTGAAGAGGGCGATATTGTTATTGCAATCAGTACGAGCGGGACATCTAAGAATATCCACAAGGCCCTTGATGTAGCAAAGAAAAAGAAGCTGGTTACAATATCATTTACCGGGGGAAAGGGGACCAGGATGGCTTCCAGGTCCGCGTATGCTTTTTTGGTTGCCTCAACTGATACCCCGAGGATTCAGGAAGTACATATAACCCTGGGGCATATACTCTGTCAGATGGTTGATGAGATACTCTTTGAAGTGCCCAGGAAACGATTGCGCTGAATAAGTATTGTAAATCTG
>BDTQ01000285.1 GCA_002898135.1 bacterium BMS3Bbin07 | reverse complement strand
CGGAATTGTAATCTGTAACACTGACGGTCATTGTGCCACCAGCAGGGACAGGCCCACCCCCTGTACTAGCACCATCCGGTGGATTAAACACATTGTTTTCTCCGGTACTACCACCGCCTCCTCCGCCTCCGCAGGCGGTAAACATGGAGGCCGCAAGTAAGATCAAAGCCGAACTTAATATTATTTTTATACTTTTTTGCATGATATCCTCCTCCTCTTTTAATGTGTGGTTTGATTAAAAAGCTGAATAGCCCATGATTATCACCCCCTTATATTTTCGGATGATCACGGAATTACAGGGCTAAGGAATAAGGGAAGGCCTGAAGCTTTTAGCAGAGGAACAACTCCGGATGACTTTTATCGATGGTTGATGTGTACGAAAACTGTTAAGCAATCTCTTTCACATATCAAATTACTAAATCGAGTTTCTGCCCTGCTCAGACCAAACCAGTTCATCCTCCCCTTAAAATCCTCCTAAGTTCGGCCATCTTCAACATATCTGTTCTCAGGGCTACTTGAACCATAAGCCTGCTTATCATATGTAGATGTAAACAATTGTGACCACTAACAGAATCGCATATACTTCTCTAATCTACTTACAGGTTAGCAGAAAAAATTGTCATTGTCAAGCAGATTTCAAGGTACGATTTTAAGGTAAATATCATACCTTCTTAACTTGCGTTTACTTATAGCTGCATCCGGGTGTTTATTTTGTGATAATAGGGATACCGCTGTAGAATCGAGATAAAGAAGTGCAAACCTCTATGGGCGTTATCTGAGGATTACGCCCACGGAGTGCCGCCGTCGACAATGGCATGTTCATCCCACATGAACCAGTTGCCGGTGTCTGAGAGAAAGGCATAGGTATTCTGCAGTATATTGTAATGTTTTTCCTCTTCCCCGGCAAGCCTCTGAAAGAGTGCCGTTTCCTTTTCGTCTGAAGTCCCGGCAGCAACCTTTTTGTAGTATTCATATCCCTCTTTCTCCATATTCAGGGCCATTTTCAGGGCATTCATCTCATCAGTTGTGGCCTCGATTCTCTCCATCATCCCGGATTCCAGGTTCTCGAAAATGGATTTTACGGCCTCTCCGGGCTCTCCTTCCCTGATCTCAATGTCGAGACCCTCAAAAATGCCTTTAAGCATCTCAAGATGCCTCTTTTCATCCAGCGAAAAGGACTGGAACATCTTCTTCCCAAAGGGATGCCCCGTCTTTTCTGCAGCCTCTGAATAAAATTTTATTGCATCCTCCTCCATCTTCATCGCCATCTCTACAGCCTTCATATCCCCCTCCTTTTTCTAAAACTTGTTATCCTCTTCCACGGCATCCTTGAGCTTGTTCAGTATGTCTGGAATAGCAGATGTGACCCTGTCCCAACTCGGAATCAACGGCACACCAAGCGGGTCTTTCATAATGATTTCTGCAGCCATTTTTATCCCGTTTGTGAATGTCTCCACAGCGAGGCTTTCAGCATGCCGGTCAAAGAAAAGACCGTTTATAGCGGCATCATCCTCAAACCTCTTCAGCATGTCCTGTGCAGTTCGGACATATGTAGCGATAAGTGCCTTAAAAAACCCCTCGGAGAAGATAACTCCCTCAGAGGCAAGGGTTCTGAAGAGGGATTTGCTGATGTCGATACACATCTTCATGAGCCCCTTGGAGGCATCGTCAGGTGACAGCTCCTGATGCTTGTGTTCATAGTTTTCTGCAATATCCACCTGGCATATTCTCCTGGTTGCGGAGTTCCGGTGTACCTCTGCCAGGACTCCAACCTCAAGCCCCCAGTCGGCCGGAATCCTTATGACCCTTGCAAGCTCAACATTCATGGAAAATTCTCCGGCAAGGGGGTACCGGAAGCTGTCAAAATATACAAGCAACGGGGTAAAGCCGATAATCTTCTGGAGGGCCCTTACAAGGGGAAAAACCAATAGCCTTGTAACCCTTCCGTGAAGCCTGTCTGTTACACGGCTGTAATAACCCTTGCAGAATTCATAGTCCAGGTTTGGATTTACTACAGGGTAACAGAGTCTTGCAAGCAGGTCTCTACGGTAATCAACTATATCACAATCATGAAGGGCAATAACTCTCGGTTCCCTGCGGGCAAGCACATAGCCATAGGCCATCCATGCTGATTTGCCCTTACCGGGCTCTCCCAGCGGCAGTCTTGCCTCTTCAATATCTCTGTAAACATCCGATACTTTTTCTCCGTTATTCCAGATGAGGGTGGTCTTCTGAGGTAGAACAGAGAAGAAATCCCTGGCATGCTGAAACTCTTCCCTGGTGCAGGGGCCGAGGGTAACAACAACTTCAGCTATATATCGCACCTCCTTCAGTTCCTTGATTATGGAGTTAAGGGCCTCACCTTCGATCTCTGAGAAAAGGGACGGCAGTACAAGTGCAATAGGTCTGTCCTGACTATGCCATATTAATTCAGCCTCTATTTTTTCGAGATTTAATGTCCCAAGCTTATGGAAAGTGGATATTACTCCGGTCTGATAAAAGTCTGACATATGAATCCTCCCTGCCCTACTGTGATGTTGGTAGTTGTTTTGTTTAAGATTGAAAGGTAACCCAGTGCCTCTGCAAGGTATGTTACCGGTTCCCGTTTTTTTTATTAGTTTTTGTTTATTAAGTATAATATTACTTAAGTATACTATCAGGCGCAAAATTGGTCAAGATTGACAGAAAGTCGCCAGGTTTATTATAGTTAAAAATATATTTCTTGCTGGAGGTGACAGTTATGCCCATTTATGAATATCTCTGTCTTCAATGCGAAAGGCAGCTTGAGGCGGTCCAGAAGTTCAGTGATGCACCCCTTAGCACATGTCCTGAGTGTGGGGGGGAGCTTAAAAAATTGATATCATCCACATCCTTTGTCCTGAAGGGCAGCGGATGGTATGTGACCGACTATCCGTCGGCTGAAAGAAAAAAGGCTATGGGAAAGGAAGACAAGGGGAAAACAAAGAAGGGACAGGACAGCAAAAAGGATAAAAAAACTGAGACTACAAAGACTTAACTCCATTGTTTATTTTCATATTCCGTACATCAGAATAGGGGAGTATTTATCTTTTATAAATGAACACAGACTGAACCTTGAGGTCTATTTTAGTGCTGATGACCTTGAGGCCGCAGGCGAAACCTCAATAGAAGGTTTGCTGAATTCCTTTACCTATACCCCCTCCCTGACCGTCCATGGCCCTTTTATGGACCTTTCCCCAGGTGCAGTTGACCCACTGATACGCAAGGTGACCATGGAGAGATTTTCCCGGACCCTCAATATCTCGGGATTACTCAGGGCAAGAAATGTAGTCTTTCATTCGGGTTACGAGAAGTGGAAATACGAACACAGGACGGATCTATGGCTGGAAAGCAGTTTAAGGACGTGGGAACCCGTTTTGGTGCAGGCCGAGGCGCAGGGCCTTACCATCTCCATTGAAAATATATTCGAGGAGGAGCCGGAAAACCTCAGGATGCTTGCAGAGGCCGTAAACTCCAGGAATTTCGGCTTGTGTTTTGATGCAGGACACTTCAATCTTTTTTCCACGATTTCCCTGAAACAATGGCTGAGCATCGTCAGTCCTTATCTCCTGGAACTTCACCTTCATGACAATGACGGCACCAGGGACTCCCATATGCCCCCTGGCAAAGGAGTTTTTGATTTCAAGGCATTATTTGATGATCTGGAGGTTCTTGAGGTTGATAATCTTATAGCTACAGTAGAGACACATTCCATTGATGACGTTAAGGAGAGTATCCGCTTCCTTGGTGCAGCATAGATGTTCTTTTCTCAGTGGAGTTGCAGCCCCATTATAACGGCATCTTCTTTTGGAAGAAAGTAGTAACCCCTCATCAGGCCCAGCATCCTGAACCCTGTAGACTCGTATAATCTAATTGCAGCTGTATTGGATGCCCTGACCTCAAGGAAAATTTTTTTGCAACCACATGAGCGTAGTTCTTTCAGAATGGACAGGGCCAACATCCTTCCTATCCCCTTTCTTCTGTAGTCAGGCCGCACAGCGAGATTTAATATGTGACCTTCATCAAGGATGCAGGAGGCGCATACATACCCGATCAAGGAATCTCCTGCCATGGCAACACGGCAGATGGAGGCGGGATTATTAATCTCTGAAAAGAAAGAGGCCTCTGTCCAGGGGGTGGAAAAGGACTCGTTCTCTATTGCTGTCACCTCAGGGATGTCGGAAACCGTCATTTCCCTGATGAAAATCCTTGTCATTGTAAAAACACCGTTTCATTATTATGGCATGGGGCCTGCAGGAATTCAGGGAGAGAAGATTTACGCATCATCAACCGGCAGTGTTATTGTAAATATTGCTCCTCCTTCTTTATGGTTTTTTACAGAGATATCTCCTCCGTGGGTTTCAATAATCCATTTTGTTATGGCAAGTCCGAGACCGGAACCACCGGAGAGACGTGACCTTGTCTTGTCAACACGGTAAAACCTTTCAAAAACTCTCTCCCTGTCTTGTTCAGGTATTCCGGGGCCTGTGTCGTGAAATGTTACGGTTATACCCTGGAAGGACTGTCCTGTCTTCAGGAAGATAGAGCCGTTGTCAGGTGTATACTTCAGCGCATTGTCAAAGAGGTTGGATAGAGCCTCGTCAAGGAGGTCCCTGTCGCTCAGGAATTCAAGTGGCTCCTGATATTCTTCAATTACATTCAGTGACTTTTCCAGTATCTTGTTTTTGTGTCTCTCCACAATGAGGCCAAGCAGTTCGTTGATGTCAACCCATGACTTCCTGAGTTCAATAATATCATGGTCAGCCCTTGCAAGGAGCAGGAGGTTGTCGCTTATTTTATGAAGTCTGTTTACTTCAAAGAGGTTTTTCTTCAGTATATCCTCATATTCCTCCGGATTCCGTTTCCTCCTCAGGGTCACCTCTATGCTGCCTTTAAGGGCGGTAAGGGGTGAACGGATCTCGTGGGAGACATCAGAGGTGAAACGTTTGTGCCCTTCAACATGTTTCTGGATGCTGTCGAGCATGTCATTAAAGACCCTCACAAGATA
>BDTQ01000284.1 GCA_002898135.1 bacterium BMS3Bbin07 | reverse complement strand
TAACAAGCTAACAAGCTAACAAGCTAACAAGCTAACAAGCTAACAAGCTAACAAGCTAACAAGCTAACAAGCTAACAAGCTAACAAGCTAACAAGCTAACAAATCTCCAAATCTTTAAATTACCGGTATCTCAACCTTTTCAATATATTCTATCTTGTGCCCGAGAAATCTCTCTCCCACCTTCCGGAATCTGTCGGGAGAATCGGTTACAAAGAATTTCCTTTCAGGCGGGGCATCGTTTTTCCTCAGGAGTCCAGCGCCTTTTAAAATCTCTCCCACAACCCTTGCCGTCTCAACCGCGGAATCAATAAGTGTTATCCCGTCTCCCATCACCTCATTTATAATTCCCTTCAAAAGGGGATAGTGAGTGCACCCAAGAACAAGCGTGTCTATGTTGCTCTCTTTAAGCCCTTCAAGATATCTGGTTGCTACCTTGCGGGTAACTTCTCCATCAGTCCATCCCTCCTCTACAAGGGGTACAAAGAGTGGACAGGGGACACCAAGGACTTCTGTTTCAGGGTTGAGTGATGTAATGGCCCTGTGGTATGCACTGCTGTGTATGGTTGTCTCGGTCCCTATGACCCCGATCCTCCTGTTCCTCGTGCTCCTTATGGCAGCTTCAGCCCCCGGGAACAGAACCCCGACAACCGGGACATCTGTCTTTTTTTTTAGCGTATCAAGACTTATGGCTGAGACCGTGTTGCAGGCCACCACTATGAGTTTGATCTTTTTGCCGAGAAGGAACTCCGTGTTCTCCATGGCGTATTTTGTTACCGTCTCGGAGGAACGTATGCCGTAGGGTACCCGTGCAGTGTCACCTAAATAAATCATATTCTCCCGGGGCATCAGGTTCAATATTTCCCTCAGGACCGTGAGTCCGCCTATGCCTGAATCAAATATGCCGATAGGCTGTTCTGCAAAAGTGTTGTTTTGAGTTCTGTCACAATTCCCTGACTGATTACTATTCAACTCTTATCTCCTGGGCCACGATTCTCTTCAGAGGCTGGTTTATCATAAAGTGTCCACCGATAGTTTCCGCCTCTTTACCATTAATGAGTATCATTACATCTCTTATATCAAGGTTGCTCAGCATTGTATTAAAAATACTCTTCAGGAGCATATATTCATCAAGTACATCACCCTGGAAATTCCTGGTAAATTCCTGGTTAAAGTCCAGGTAAACGATGCCGTCACTACTTATAAAGATATTATTCAACCTGGTTCCCTCGGGCAGGATAGCCGTATTGGCTTCACCGGAGAGATTCAGATATTCCTTTATCAGAATATCCGCCATCTTTATTGGTGACAGAATTCCCGGTACCTTCTTCTCTCTAAGTTCAAGTCTGTTACCAACAGGATAGAAGACCTTCAGAGTTGTATAGTCTTTTAATATGCTCTCGTTAAGGTCCTCTCTGACAGGAACAGGTTCTGACTGAGGCTCATAAAAATAGAAATAGAAGACACCAAAGCCAATGCCGGCCAGGGAGACGAGGACGAGCAGTATTATCAGGAGGTTACCCTTTTTCATAGGCAAGAAGCCCCTCCATTATTGAATTGACGAGTAGTTCGATATTCTTTCCGCTGTAATCAAAAAAATCAGAACCCGGCAACTCGATGAGGATGGCAGGCGAGTCGGCATAAGAAAGTATCGGAATGTCCAGTTCCCTGAAGAAGACTCCGACGTTCAGGTCCTGCATGATAGTGGAACCGATCTTTCTTGCAATAAGCCTGCTCTCATCAACGTGGGCAGCCTGGGAGTTGCTGAGCAAGTAACGTTCTTCACCATGTATCTGCTTCAGGGGAGAAGTGTATATTGCTACATGGTTCGACGAGGTCATATGAAGCGACAGAATGAGATCAGGGGATTTTTTCCTTGCATAGAGGATTCGCTCCATCAATGATTTATATCTGTCATCTCTCCTTGTCAGGAAGACCTTTTTCCGTTTCTTCCGCAGCTTATACCTGAGAGATTTTGAAATCTTGAGAACAAGGGACTTTTCACTGTAGTTCCGGGTATAGATTCCGAGGTCATAACCACCATGTCCGGGGTCCAGCACGATCGTTGAAATCAGCTTTTCTATTGTTTCCTCCGGCTTGTTCTCAGGGAGAACCAGTGGCAGGTCCCTGATTTCAGGGGAGGTCTTCCGTTCAGGAAGCTCCTTGCCGATGCCGCTTTTCAGATAGGCATCGATTACGAGCCTTGGAGGAGACTTCAGCCTGAGGAGTTTGATCCACTTTAACCCCTTGATGTTGAGAAAGAGGGTTTTTCCTCTTCTTGTGTATTCGAAATCACCTGTTACACGGGGTGCGGAGAGTTTGAAATCCTCGGGAAACTCAACCTTTACCAGTGTATAGGAAGAGCGTATTTTTGCTTTCTGCACCATGCCTTTTTTTTCTGACTGCAGAACTATCCGTACCATTTCATCCTGCAGGCTGTAACGCAGGGTAACCTTGCCCTGTTCAGCAATGGAAAGATGTGGAAATACTAAAAGGATCAGCAATAGAACGGAAGTTCTCAGTATCAAAAGAAACACACCCCTTAATCCCCTCTCAAGAGGGGAAAACTAATAAATATTAGTTACTTCGTTATTTATTTTTAACCTGTTACAGAAACAGTTCATTAACTGAGCTGAATACAGGACAACTTATATTATAAACTTCCTTGGCTTTAAAATGCACAGTCCTGGGTGGCAAGCGGGGTCTTGGAAATAGTTTTAAAATTAGAGCCGTTTTCTGAACGTGGCAAAAAACCTTTCTTTAATCTTTTCACAAAACGGGCGCCTGAGCCATTCATCCAGCTCTATCCTTTCGGACATCTCAATGTCCCTTTCAAAGATACTCAACATCTCCTTACCGAACCTCTCGTCAAGGATTCCCACATTTCCCTCGTCATTCTTCCTCAGGGACTGAAAATCAAGGTTGGCAGACCCTACCATAGACCATACGCTGTCAAAGAGATAGGATTTTGAGTGCAGGATCGTTCCTGAATAAGTGTATATCTCAATCCCATGCCTGAGGAGTTTTGTAAACGAGGCTCTGGCGGCATAATGTGCCGCCGGGACGTCACTCCTTCCGGGCAGAAGAAGTCTGACCCTTACCCCTCTGGCAACGGCCTTTCTGAGGGTACTCAACATTCGCAGGCTTGGCGTGAAATAGGCTGTTGTAAGGTGAATCCCTGTTTGTGAATTTTCTATACTCCAGTACAGCAGTTTTCTCATACGTCTCCGGCCGCGGGCTGAAGAGGCGAATATGGGTATTACGGGGAAGCCGTCGGGATAAAATGGGGGGTCTTTCCTGAAAATAATCTCTTCACCTGTCCACAGCCGCCAGGCCTTTCTGAAGTAGTCAAAAAGCACCATTGCAGCAGGACCTTTTAAGAGGACGCCGGTGTCTCTCCATGCGTAGAGCTTCCGGCCCTTTAGTTTAATGGGATGGTGAAGGAGGTGAAATCCACTATATTCATTTGCTATGTTGAGTCCGCCTGTAAACGCAACCTCTCCGTCTATTATAATGAGTTTTTTATGGTCCCGCCTGAGATAGGTTCCGGGTGCCTTCCAGGTAAAGGGATGAGAGGCCCTGACCTTGATGCCTGCCCTTGCCAGTCCTTTCCAGAAGGCGCGTGGTGTGCCGAATGAGCCGAAGTGGTCATAGAGGACGTAAACATCGACACCCTCTGATGCCTTTCTCCTGAGTATTTCAGCAAGCCTCTCCCCGGTTTCATCATTACGGTAGATATAGAACTCAAGGCATATGATATCGGAGGCCCTCTCCAGGTACTTGAAGATAGTCTCAAATGTCTCAGGCCCACGGTGCAGAAGCAGTACCATATTGCCGTCAATAAAACGTTCCCTGAGGATAGACTCTATCTTTTTCCTGTCAGAAAGCATCAGTTTTTAACTCCGTTCATAATAACCTGGCAATTATTCAGATAGAATGTTCGTCTGCAATATCAAAAGTTAACCAGATGAAACCCCGCTCTTTACACACCCCCTGCCCCCTCTTGATAGAGGGGAGAGTACATGCTTCCTGCTTTCCCCTCTATCAAGAGGGGATTAAGGGGTGTGTTCCTTTTAAAAACGCTGTTTTTATTTGCCGGTTTAATAGTTATCATTATACGGTAACGCTGCCTGTTTTTCCGTATTTTTGCGGAATTACCATCTTTCGGGTTTTTCACGTAACCGTCAGACGTCTTACGAAACGGGCTTCGTAACCGTGAGACGTCACCGCCAGTTAGTCTCCATGAAAATAATATTGACAGTTT
>BDTQ01000283.1 GCA_002898135.1 bacterium BMS3Bbin07 | reverse complement strand
CCTCTTCGGCAGGGTCTTCAGCGTATTTACATCAATCCATACCAGCCGCGGCTGGTAGAAGGTCCCGATCATGTTTTTGCCGAGGTAGTGATTCACACCGGTCTTTCCGCCTACGGAGCTGTCCACCTGCGCAAGGAGGGTCGTGGGTAGCTGCATATATGCAATACCCCGCATGTAGGTTGATGCAGCAAAGCCGGTTATATCACCGATTACCCCGCCTCCAAGGGCAAGGATTGCCGATTTCCTGTCAAGCCCCACCTTCAACAGTTCGCTCAGGATATGATAAGCCCAGAGAAAATCCTTGTACTCCTCTCCATCAGGGATCAGGATGGTAGAGACATCATATCCTTCACTCCTCAGCGAGTTGACCACAGCCTCACCGTAGAGACCAAATACCGTGGGATTACTCACAAGGGCTGTCTTTGGAGAAAATTCATATTTCCTGAACTTCTCTCCGATCCTCTCAAGTATCCCGCTGCCTATGGAAATTCCGTAGCTCCTCTCGTCAAGCTCAACCCTTATCTCCTTCATCCTCTCTCCTCTGTCCATTATAAAATTACGCCTTTGTTCTGGATTTTAGCCCTAATCTGTCCATTTTTTCAACCGGACTGTTATAATACTCAACTATGCTTGCAAAAAGGATCATACCATGCCTTGACGTAAGAGACGGCCGCGTGGTAAAGGGTGTAAATTTTGTAAACATCCGTGATGCCGGCGACCCTGTTGAAAACGCCTTGTACTATGATGAACAGGGAGCAGACGAGCTTGTCTTCCTTGACATCACGGCCTCACACGAAAAACGCAATATCATCCTTCACGTGGTGGAAAAAACGGCTGAAGATGTCTTCATGCCTCT
Source organism: bacterium BMS3Bbin07 (assembly GCA_002898135.1). Taxonomy (GTDB): domain Bacteria; phylum Nitrospirota; class Thermodesulfovibrionia; order Thermodesulfovibrionales; family JdFR-85; genus BMS3Bbin07. The sequence continues at coordinate 7,607 of BDTQ01000283.1, read as the reverse complement.
AACTGTCGGAGGTGGAATAAGGAACCTCGACGATATACGCGATCTGCTGAATGCGGGTTGTGACAAGGTCTCAATAAATACCACTGCAATCAGAAATCCCGGCTTTATCAGGGAGGCATCCGAAAAATTCGGCAGTCAATGTATAGTGGTGGCTATAGATGCCAGGAGATGCAGCGGGGCATCAGGAGAGCCTCCGGACTGGCTGTTGCAGAACGAATCTCTTGAATTCCTGAATCTCAAATCGTCAATCGTCAATCGTCAATCCCCTATCTGGGAGGTTTATACACACGGCGGCAGGAAACCGAGAGGGCTTGATGCTGTCAGGTGGGCCCAATATATGGAAGAGCTCGGCGCTGGAGAAATATTGCTCACCTCAATGGACAGGGACGGAACAAAGGACGGCTATGACATAGAACTCACTGGTACTGTAGCTGAGGCAGTGGGCATACCTGTTATTGCATCCGGCGGAGCAGGAAACCTTGAGCACCTCTACGAGGCCCTGACCGATGGCAAGGCAGACGCTGTTCTCGCTGCATCCATATTCCATTACAGGGAATACACGATAAGGGAAGCAAAGGAATACTTAAGATCAAAGGGCGTAGTTGTAAGACTATGAGTTTTCTAAAAACAGTTCTCGAAATACTACAACCCGGATCCAGAGATAAGAAGCCGCAGTTATGGGAAGAGAGTCAATCATATAGCTCTCAACAACCGTTTATCACTGGATTCCGGTACAAGAAAATTTACCCCCTGGAGGATAAGAATGAATATTGATGAACTCTGTATTAACACCATCCGCTTTCTTGCGGTGGATGCGGTTGAGAAGGCACAGTCCGGTCATCCGGGCATGCCTATGGGTGATGCTGCAATGGCGTATGTGCTCTGGAGCAAGGCCCTGAAACACAATCCCAAAAACCCTCAGTGGTCCAACAGGGACAGGTTTGTACTTTCGGCAGGACATGGTTCCATGCTCCTTTACAGTCTCCTCTGCCTGAGTGGTTATCCCCTTGGGCTTAAAGATATAAAAAACTTCCGCCAGTGGGGAAGCAAGACACCCGGTCACCCTGAGTATGACCCGAAGACCGGAATAGAGACAACCACTGGTCCGCTTGGACAGGGCTTTGCCACCGGCGTTGGTATGGCAATTGCCGAAAGATATCTGCGGGAATACTTCAATAAACCGGGATTCCCGATTGTTGACTACAATATCTACTCAATTTGCAGTGACGGCGATCTCATGGAGGGAGTCTCATCAGAGGCGGCCTCACTTGCCGGACACCTGAAACTGGGAAAACTCGTTTATCTGTACTCGGACAACAGGATTACCATTGAGGGCTCTACAGACCTCTCTTTTTCTGAAAATGTGGCAGCCCGCTTCAAGGCCTACGGCTGGCACGTCCAGCGGGTTGACGGCAATGACCTGAAAGGGATTGAAAATACGCTCCGTGAAGCAGAAAGAGAAAAAGACAAACCCTCACTCATCATTGCAAGGACACACATAGCATTCGGCAGCCCCAACAAGGAAGGCACTGCCGAATCACACGGCGCCCCGCTTGGCAAGGAGGAGGTACGGCTGACAAGGATGAATGCCGACTGGCCTCTGAGCCCAAAATTCATGGTTCCGCAAGAGGCCCTGAAACACATGCGAAAGGCCGTTGACAGAGGGAAAAAAGCTGAGGGCAAATGGAAGAACCGCTTAAAGGTTTACAGGAAAAAATATCCCGCGCTTTATATAAAGTGGAGGGAATTCAATAATGGAATTCTCCCTGACGGATGGGATGAAGGGTTGCCTGAATTTAATCCCGAAGACGGAGCAGTTGCCACGCGTTCTGCATCAGGAAAAGTGCTCAATGCACTCGCCGACAGAATGCATAATATCATCGGTGGTTCTGCAGACCTTGCACCCTCCAATAATACATATCTTAAAAAATATGCTGATTTCGGGATAAAGAAAGGCGGCAGAAACCTGCACTTCGGCGTAAGGGAGCATGCCATGGCAGCAGCCATGAACGGAATGGCCCTCTCAGGACGCATCATTCCCTATGGCGGGACATTCCTGGTATTTTCAGACTACATGAAGCCGGCAATAAGACTCGCCGCCATGATGAAACTGCATGTCATCTACGTCTTCACCCACGACTCCATCGGCCTTGGAGAAGACGGCCCGACTCATCAACCGATAGAACATCTTGCCTCACTGAGGTCGATCCCGAATCTCACAGAGATACGACCCGCTGATGCCAACGAGGCAAGGGAGGCATGGAAAACAGCCCTCCAGCACAGAGGAGGCCCTGTTGCCCTTATACTTACAAGACAGAAGCTGCCTGTAATAGACAGAAAGAGATATGCCTCTGCAGATGGAGCAGACCGGGGAGGATATATTATTGCAGATACAAAAGGTAGACCGGAACTAATCCTTCTCGCCTCAGGCTCAGAGGTTCATCTCGCACTTTCAGCCTGGGAGAAGCTTAAGAAAGAAGGGAAAAAGGTGAGAGTCGTCAACATGGTATCTCTTAAACTCTTTGACGAACAGTCCAATAAATACAAGGAACGCGTATTGCCCTCAGGGTGCGAGAGAAGGCTTGCAATAGAGGCCGGCTGCTCGATGAGCTGGCACAAATATGTCGGGTTGAAGGGAGATATCATCGGGATTGACAGGTTTGGTGCATCCGCACCTCACAATGTGCTGCTTGAAAAGTTCGGCTTCACAGTTGAAAATATCCTTGGAAGGGCCGGGAAACTCCTGAACTCAGGATAGCGCGTTGTCCTCATGATGCAGACTAAAGAACCTCATATTGTCCCTAAATACGTTATTTACGGATTCTTTCTCATTGGGCTGATTTCTGCTGTTGCCTTCAGGTCATTAATAGTATTTCAGCATTTAAATCCTCAATGGGTAAGACCTGTATGGTATACAGGTACGATAGGATACTGCTTTTTCTTCCTCTACCGGTATGGGATATCAAAGAAGAGGAAAAGGACGGTTGACGGGTTCCAGCTGATAGAGAAACTAAAATCCGATACCCCCCTGTCGGATGAGGACAGGAAGGTGCTCCTCTACCTGCTCTCCTCCATCAAGGCCTCGCTTGAAGACATTAATTACGCCATTATATTTCTGCTGTCCATAGCTGCAATTGTTGCAGACCTGATTCTCAGTGCAATGAGCTGAAGAAAGACAAAACAGAAAGGGGCATGTGTGGAAGTTTATCCACTCCATGCCCCTGATTTATAGATTAAAGTAACGTTATGATTATGGTTATCTGAAACAGGATGAACTACTGTTACTTCTTCTTACCGCCGACAGTTTCTTTTAACCCCTTGCCGGCTTTAAATTTGGGAGCCTTTCTGGCACGTATCTTTATGCTTTCCCCTGTCCTTGGATTCTTCCCTTTTCTTGCCTTCTGTTTTACAACACTGAAGGTGCCAAAGCCGGCAATTGTAACCTTCTGACCCTTTTTGAGTGTTGACGTTATGGTGCTGAGCATAGCATTTACTGCCTTTGCAGCCTCTGCCTTTGTGGTCTCCAGTGCAGCGGACACCTTCTCAATTAATTCGGATTTGTTCATAAATAAACCTCCTTATATTTTAATAATGCTACCATTCTACAGGATTTCTGCACATTAAGGCAAAATTTTTTTAATTTACGCAAGTTTGGAGGATAGCAGTGGACGGAAATGACCGGGGATAAGGGTAAGATTATGGTAGGCGATGGTGGTTTCGAACCACCGACCTCTGCCGTGTGAAGGCAGCGCTCTCCCACTGAGCTAATCGCCCACGTTGTACAAAAGATTCAAAAAAGTTCTCTGCCGCAGATTTACGCAGATAAACACAGATACATATTTAAAGAAAGTATTCCAATGTCTTAAAAATCTGCGGACATCTGCGTATATCTGCGGCTGAATAGTTGTAGAAATTATATAGAAATCAGCGGCAGGCTGTCAAATCCAGACTACTTTACCGAAGTCCTTTATGCCCTCTACAATATGATTTGTCGTCCCCCTGTAGCCTGCCTTCAGCTCTGATTCAAGGTCGTAGTGTTTAAGGCATGTGCCGCAGGAGAATATCTCTACACCCATGGATTCAATATCCCGTATAAGAGGAATTGTCTCCTCGTTTATTGTGGTGAGCTTCACTCCGGCATTAAGAAAGAAGATCATGTCAGGCAGGTCGCGGGTCACCTTCATTGTCTCAAGAAAACCCTTCATAAGTATCTTTCCGATATCCTCGTCCTTGCCGAGTGTATCAGTGCCGATTATCATCAGGATGGCCTTTCCGACCTTCTCCCCTGCCGACTCTTCCTTGCTCACACTCTCTTCAGAAGTAACATCGCATACATTTCCCTTTGTAATCCTTACAGACCAATATCCGTCCTTCTTTTCAGTCTCAGCATGCATCCCGTTTTTTTTGGCAAACCTGCCAAGGTTGCTCACAGATGCCTCATTATCCACAAGCACCTCTACGGTTCCCTCTTCAATTGTATCAAGCGTCTCTTCCGCCATAACAACCGGTTTGGGGCATCCAAGTCCCCTGGCATCCACTGTCTTCATCAAGGCCTCCCTTTTCTGCAAATACTATCAGCGTCCCGATTGTTTTGAAAACTCCCTGAGCAACTCTTCCGTTTTTTTCAGATATTCACCAAATGCCGACCAGTCTTCTTTTCTGAGGGCCTCACGTGCCTTTTCAAGACTCTCAAGCGCCTTCCTGCCGAGTTCCTGCTGCGAAAGCTCTGCTACAACCCTCTCCGGAATCTTCAACACAGGCAATGAGCCCTTAAAAAGCTTTCTCAGGGCTGCCTCAAGATTGTCCTCCATAACAACCTTATTGCCATAGGCCACTATGACCCTTCTCAACTCCGGCAACCCTACCCTGTCTGTAGCAACCAGGTAGAGCGGCTGGACGTAGATGAGAGACCGCTCTATGGGGATTACGAGGAGACTGCCTCTGATCACATCAGAACCACTCTGTCCCCAGAGGGTAAGTTGTTGAGATATATAGGCGTTCTGGTCAATACGGGCATCCACCTGTCTGGGACCAAAGACCAGCCTGTCTCTGGGAAACGTGTATACTACAACCTTTCCATAATTATCTCCGTCACTCCTGGCCGCCATCCATGCAGCAAGGTTATCCCGTTTGGATGGGGTAAACGGCAACAAAAGCACAAACTCCTCTTCCTGACCGGCAGGAAGCTTCATTATTATATAGTAAGGCTCCATGGACTTGCCCTTATAGACCGGTATTTCCCAGAGGTCTTCCTTGTTGTAGAAAACCCTTGGATCAGTCATATGAAAGAGTGAAAACATTTTGGCCTGAACCCTCAAAAGACTGCGGGGATAACGGATGTGTTTTCTGAGACCATCGGGCATCTCGCTTAAGGGTTTAAAGAGTGTGGGAAAAATCTTTCCGTAAGTACGGGCAATGATATCCGCATCATCATCAACAATATAAAAAGAGGTCGCACCATTATATGCATCCACAACTACCTTAATGGGGTTACGTATATAATTGATCCCCTGCTGTAGTGGTTTTGAGTACGGGAGCCTGTCAGTGAATGTATAGGCATCTATAATCCAGTACAGCCTCCCTTTTTCAGAAACAACCATATAGGGGTCTGAATCATAGAGAAGAAAGGGTGCAATGGTGTTGACCCTCTCGATTATGTTTCTGTAATAAAGTATCCTGCTCTCCGAGGTTATATCGGTTGAGAGGAATATCTTGAAATTGCCGAAATACGTGGCATACAGCATTCGCTTGATAAAGGATGAGAGCTTGATGCCGCCTGAGCCTTCATAAATCGTATAGATATTACCTTCTGTGGTGGGGTAACTGAACTCTTTCACCTTTGTCTTTACAATCACGTAGTCATTGGGTTTCTCTCCATAGTAAATCTCGGGACGTGTCACCTTGACATTGGTTGTTGATACAGGTGGAATGTCCTTTATAAAAAATTCAGGCAAGCCCTCTCTTGTTATGCCGCTTACAGGCCCCATGGCAAGCCCAATCCCGTGGGTAAAGACAAGTCTTTCATTTATCCATGACTTCCCGGGCAGGTCCTCATAGGAGAGCTCCCTTGGAGAGAGCATCACCTGTGTGTATTTGCCTTCTATATCGTACCGGTCATTGTCAACATCAACAAACTTGTAGTAAGTCCTTATCTGCTGGAGCTGGCTGTATGTCTTCAGCAGGGGTTTTTCATCCCAGAGGCGTATGTTCCTGATGGTGGAGATATTCCTGTTGATGTCTGTAAATGTAAGCTTCTCACTCACATCGAAAGGCTCTGTCTGAATCCTCTCAAGGTCATAGCCGTATCTGGTAAATTTTATGTGCTGCTCAATGTAAGGCTTTTCAAGGACAATCTCGTTGGGGGAGACCTTAAAGTTCTGCAGCAGGGATGGATACACGCTAATCCCCAGGAAGTAGACACCGCCAAGAATGGCCAGGGGAAGGATGGCAGCATATTTGGACCTCTTTGTCACACCGACAAAAAAACCCACAGCAGTGGCAAGAGAGACCACAGTGAGCACATTCAGCATCAGGAGCCGTGCATTGATATCCGTGTATGAGGCCCCGTAAAGCACACCGTGTTCATTAAAGAGGAGTGCGTACCTGTCAAGATAGAATTTCAGGGCCAGATTGACAATCCAGATGGACACGAGGAGGGCAAGGTGTCTCTTGACCCTCCTGTCAATGGTTATCAAACCCTCTATATAGGTAATGCCGCCCCTGAGTATATAATTCAGGGCAGTAAAGACAATGCCTGTCAGGAGCAGAATACTCAGAAAAGTGTTCGTGGAATCAATCAGGGGAAGCCTGAAGAGATAAAAGGAGACATCCCTGCTGAATACAGGGTCTGCCAGACCTGCGGGCTGAGCCCCCATAAACAGGAGCACCTCTTTCCAGTACCCACCGGCAGCAATGACAGCTACCACAGCGGCAAGAACGGAAAGATACAGACCGAGGTGCTTGATCAGTCTGTTCATATCAAACTTTTTTAAGCCATAGAGCTCTTTCTCTATGCTGTAGATACGGCCCTGGGGAAACTCCTGCCTGTTTGCAATGAATATGTTTATCAGGAGGAACAGGGCTGCAATACCGCCTGCGGCCAGCCCGGTGAATACCTTTGCAAGGAAACTCTTCCTGAATACCGCCTCATATCCCACTTCTTTAAAAAAGAGCCAGTCAGTGTAAAAGCTGAGGGAAGTAAAAAAACTCACTATCAGTGCAAGCAGGGCAGTGATAAGCACAATAAAGAGGACATTTCTTTTCATAGGCTATATTATAAAGGTGGCTTGGCAGTTTAGTCCATCCCGAAGCTCATGAAGAAAACCTGGTGATTTGTGCATTGAAGAAGATATGAAGTTAATCCTTCTGCAGGAATGTCAGCATGAGGAAGGCTTGTAATGATATCGGGGGGAAAGTCCCTGTTTTGCATTTATGACACCCGGGACTGTTTTTTTATTTAAATCAGTCTTTTGATCTTATGATTATTTTATCACGATTCAAGGGCTGAATCGGTCAGAAATGAATGATTAGCTATTCTAATCCTGATTCTTTTTTCGCCTCTTTTAAATCAACTGTGGGGGCATTTGCTTCTTCCTGTTTCGTTTTTC
>BDTQ01000282.1 GCA_002898135.1 bacterium BMS3Bbin07 | reverse complement strand
ATCGCTCAACGGATAAAAGGTACGCCGGGGATAACAGGCTGATTCCGCCCAAGAGTTCATATCGACGGCGGAGTTTGGCACCTCGATGTCGGCTCATCGCATCCTGGGGCTGAAGTAGGTCCCAAGGGTTGGGCTGTTCGCCCATTAAAGCGGTACGTGAGCTGGGTTCAGAACGTCGTGAGACAGTTCGGTCCCTATCTGCTGTAGGCGTAGGAGACTTGCGGGGAGCTGTCCTTAGTACGAGAGGACCGGGATGGACGGACCTCTGGTGTTCCGGTTGTTCCGCCAGGAGCAATGCCGGGTAGCTATGTCCGGAGTGGATAACCGCTGAAGGCATCTAAGCGGGAAGCCCACCCCAAGATAAGGTCTCACTGTGTCCCGATGAAAGTCGGGACACCTGAAGGTCCCTGGAAGACCACCAGGTTGATAGGCTGGAGGTGTAAGCGGAGTAACCCGTTCAGCTTACCAGTACTAATAGACCGTGCGGCTTGACCTACTCTCCTTCTTTTCCCAGTACCCTCCTGTTGTCAAAGATAGAAAAATAGGCTAAAATATAAAAAGGAGAAGATTCCTTTTTATTTTTTTGTATAGTATGTATAAAGGATGGTAAGACAATGAGAGAAAGAGATATATTTGAAGAGATAATAAATATAGGAAAGAGAAGAGGAGTTCTGACCTATGATGAGATAAATGAAGCCCTGCCTTCCGAGTATTTCTCCCCGGATGAACTCGAGGACCTCATGGATCTGCTCCAGGACATGGGAGTCAAGGTGATTGAGGAACATTTTCAGGAGCCTGAAGAGGTAGAAGAGGTAGAAGAGTACGAAAAAACAGAGGATCTCGTTCAGGCATACTTTCATTCAATGGGAGATATATCAATTCTGACAAAGGATGAAGAGACAGGTCTGGCAAAAAACCTTGAGCAAGGCAGGAATATTATAAGGAGTATAGTAACCGAACTTCCTATTTACAAGAAGTTTGACGCCAGCCTGGATGGTGAAGATGAGACGATGACCGAGGAAGAGCGGGCAGAAGAAGTATTGCGTTTGACCATTGAACATTTGGAGGAAGTAAACAGATACATAGATGAGCTCGACCGGAAAGTTAAAAAATATGGCGGCATAAAAGGACTCAAGACAAAGATTGCAGAGAAGAAGAAAAAAGGGGTCAATACTTCAAAATTGGAACCCCTTTATAAAGAAGTCTCAGGAGAATATAAGAGAATCGAGACCGAGATCGGGGTAAAGATGGATACCTTCAGAAAATTGAGGGAAAGGATGGACAAGGCTCAGGAGCTTGTGACATCGGCAAAAAATGAATTGATTACCAGAAACCTCAGACTCGTTGTTAACATAGCGAAAAATTATGTTGGCAGAGGGCTTCCCCTTCTTGACCTGATTCAGGAGGGCAATATTGGTCTGATGAAGGCTGTCGATAAGTTCAAGTATGAGAAGGGCTTTAAGTTCAGCACCTATGCGACCTGGTGGATAAGGCAGGCCATTACAAGGGCCTTGATTGACCAGACAAAGACCATACGTGTTCCCGTTCATATGATGGAGTTTTACAACAGGGTGACAAAGGCCTCCAGGGAGCTTACTCAGGTGTTGGGGAGAGAGCCTACGAATGAAGAAATTGCAAAGAAACTTGAGGTTCCTTCAAGGAAGGTTGAGGAGGTTTTCAGGGCAATACAGGACCCTATTGCACTACAGACCCCGGTAGGAGATGAGGATACGGAACTTGAAGACTTTATTGGAGATAAAAACAGCCCTTCACCGTTTTCAGATGCGGAAAGGTCTGAGATGTCGGAATATATTCAGAGGGTATTAAGCACACTTTCGCCCAAGGAGGCAAAGGTGATTCGCATGAGGTTTGGTATAGGGGTTGACAGGGACCATACCCTTGAGGAAGTCGGCAGGCACCTTTCCATTACAAGAGAGAGGGTCAGACAGATTGAGGCAAAGGCCCTGAGAAAGCTGAAACATCCGAGCAGGCTGCGGGCATTGAAAATTCTCACAACATAAACAGTCATTGAGAGAGATTTGCTGTTTAGTATAGAAAAAAAAGGCCCTGATACGTGAGGGCCTTTTTCTGTTGGAAATGCGCTACGGCAGATATCAGATAACCATGAATAGTCACGAATGTATAATAAATCTCATTGTTTCTTTATTGGCGGCAAAAGTGGCGGGAGATACAATATTGGAGATTTATGACCGCGACTTCGGCGTTGAACAAAAAGATGATGGCTCACCATTAACCCTGGCAGACAGACGTTCCCATGAAATTATATGTGACTATTTAAACACCCTTCCGTCTGAACAGCTTCCGGTACTCAGTGAGGAAGGCAAAGACATACCTTATAAGGAGAGGAGAGACCGGGATTACTACTGGCTTATTGACCCCCTTGACGGAACAAAGGAATTCATAAAGAGGAACGGCGAATTTACCGTAAATATTGCGTTGATACATAAAGACAGGCCTGTTCTCGGGGTGATATATATACCGGTAAAAGATACCTTCTATTTTGCATCAGAAGGGCTTGGGGCATATAAATTGAAAGGAAGTGAAAAAGTGGGAGTTTTGGAGTTCAGGGAGGAAAAGAATGAAGAAGTGATTAAAGATTTGTTGTCGGATATCCTCAAGGACTCAACCAGACTACCGGTCATCGGTAAGGGCTTGCCCTCTACCAGCCACAAATCACGAATCACCATAATCGGCAGCCGTTCACACGTAACAAAAGAGTTTGAGGAGTTTGTGGATGAAATGAGAAAGAAGTATGCTGAAGTCGAATTCATCTCTGCCGGCAGTTCATTGAAGTTTTGCCTTGTAGCTGAGGGCA
>BDTQ01000281.1 GCA_002898135.1 bacterium BMS3Bbin07 | reverse complement strand
ACCATGCTTGCTATTTGGCCTGCCACCTGTCTGCCATAAAGAACGATTCCTGACAAGCCGGAATGACAGGAAAACGACAACTGTTTGACTTCGGGGCATCCGGAATGCATTAAGAAAAAGATTCCGGCTTAAGAACTACCGGAATGACAGAATTGAGTTTCTAAACAGATTCCATAAACCAATTGAACATAGTATGGAACCGAAGGTTTTCTATGGTGTCAGGGAGTTTTTCAAGTATTTTTTATCGGTCATGATCCTGCCGGGGTGATTCCATTCCCATTCCGTCATACTGCTGGTTTTATTCTGCTCAACTTAGTCCTTTGCCGGGGAGTGCCTCCTCTCTTCCCCTTATTTCTCTCCCTTTGTCTTTACGGTGCTGTTAAGATGGTCCGGCAATTAAGGAAACTGATCAATCGAGCTTGGATGATTGTAATAATCAAATCCCATATTTTATGAGAATACTTTTTATTTCTGAAACGGATATGTTTTCTTTGTAGGCCTTTAAATAGATAGTTAGCAAATAGATGGTTTCTTCTTTATCTTTGAAATAGTATATGACACGGTATCCGCCTCTCTTGCCTTTTTTTATATCGGAATTTGCCAAGCGGAGTTTAAATATCTTGCCTTCCAGACCCTCAACAGCTTTGCCTGCCAAAGGGTCAGCCATCAATATGGTTTTTAATTTTTCCAGGGTCCTTCCATATATTTGGATATTTCTTCTTGAGCTGCTTTAAATCTCTTTCAAAGGTAGGTAACGGCTTAATCTTTAAGTTCATCAATTAAATCATCAATCGTTTTCAGCTTTAACTTGCCTTCCTTGTGTAATTTCAGATCATACAGTGCTTCTTTGACAGTCTCGTTCAGATCAAAAGAGTCATAATTACCCTTCAGGTATTCAAGGTATTCAACAGCTGAAGGAAGTTTCTGGTCTGGTAGTCCTTCGATCATTTCAATTGCCTTTTTCTTAAGTGTTGCAGTCTTCATATAAAATTATAATAGGTTATTTAAATAAAAGTAAACTTTTCATAGTTTTCAGGCCAAATATGTCAGATATAAGCGATATGTTTCCCATTGGCAGAATTGACAGCTTGGGGACAAACGTTTGGTCTGAACGTTCTCCTGTGTTGAAAATAACAGAACAAACCGGCTGATTATGAGGGAACGAATGGAGGATGTTGTGAAGAGGATGTGCTATTTGGATGCAAGTGATACGGATTGCTTCTCTATTTCCAGGCGGCAGGAGACCTCTCTGAGCAATATAAGTACCCTGTCCTTTGGCCGTTCGCATAAAAAGACACCTTCAAAGCCGGTCATGGGGCCGTCTGTTATTATAAGCTTGTCTCCAGGTTTGAGCTCCTTGGCTGACAGGTCAATGAACCCGTCCTTCATCCTTGCGTGAATGGAGTCGATTATTGTTTTATCCACCAGATAGGGTGTTCCTGTTCTGCTCCCGATGACATAACGGACACCCCTTGTGTACTTGATGAGGCGGTAGTCTCTTTCAGGGTCAAATCTGGCAAAAACATAGCAGGGAAACAGTTTTTCTACTCTCACCTTCAGCCGTCCCTTATAGAAACGTTTTTTCCGGACAGCAGGGTTCAGGACATCAAAATTGGCTGTTTGGAGGTATTTTGCAACAAGGTCCTCTTGTGAGGGTTTTGTGTAAATAACGTACCAGTTTGTGGGTTCGTGAATATCGGATGTGCTCATATGCTATACCCTATTCTATATTATTCCACACACTAAATTCAAAGAAAAAACAACCCTCATTGCGGGTCCTGCGATAAAAAACCTCAAACAGGGAAAGGAAGCGATATGATAGAGTCTGAACGGTTTTAATTTCGCAGTAACTTCACCTGGATGGTGTCCCGAAGTACTTCGGGATCGGAGATGGACACGACGTCAATCAAGAATGAGTTCAGAATCTGTCATATTGCTTCCAACAACCATTTATTCCGGGATAATGGTTTATAGTTTCCTGACAGCCCCGGCAATCAATTCCGATGCCCTTAGAACATCATCTTCCGTGGTATCCTTGCCGGTGCTTATCCTGACGGCTGATATGGCTTCACCGGGGCTCAGACCCATTGCGAGCAGGACATCAGAGGGGGTGCAGGTGCCTGAATGGCAGGCTGACCCTGCTGATATGGCAACCGTATCCTTAAGAGAGTTTACAAGGTCTGTGCCAACGATACCCTTTATTGAGATATTCAGTGTGTTTGGCAGTCTCCGGGCAGTTTTTCCGTTGAGTTTTATATCCGGTATCAAATCAAGGAGTTTCCGGTAGAGTATGCCGGTAACCCTCTCCGTATGTTCAACCCGCAGGGACATGTCTCTCTTTGCAATTTCCGAGGCCTTGCCGAATCCGGCAATTGCAGGGATATTCTCTGTTCCGGGCCTCAATCCTCTCTCATGTCCAGCTCCATACATTATGGGCAGCAGCTTTGTGCCCTTCCTGAGATAGAGCGCCCCTATGCCTTTCGGGCCATAAAACTTATGAGATACAAGGGTTGCCATGTCGCAGGCGAGTTCCTCGATATTCAGGGGTGTTTTTCCGGCGGACTGGGCGGCATCCGTATGAAAGACTATGCCCCGCTCTTTCAGTATTGCAGCAATCTCTTTAATCGGCTGAATGACACCTGTTTCATTATTTGAGTGCATTATCGTTACAAGGATGGTTTCAGGCCGTATCTCCTTTAAAATATCTTCAGGTTTTACCGCTCCGTTATGGTCTGTACCAACGAGTGTGATTGCGTAGCCCTGTTTTTCCAGATATTTAAGGGGGTTTGCAACTGAGGGGTGCTCTATCCGTGAGGAGATTATGTGTCCCTTTCCAAAGGACTGTGCAAAACCGATTAAGGCGAGATTATTTGATTCCGTGCCGCCGGAGGTGAAGATTATCTCTTCCGGGCTTGCCCCGATGAGCCCTGCTACAGCTTTTCTTGCACCCTCAACAAGCCTGTGTGCCTTTTGGCCGGCTACATGAGAGCTTGAGGGGTTGCCGAATACATCCAGGGCTTCACAGATGGCATCCCTTACCTCCGTGTCAACGGGAGTTGTGGCATTATGGTCAAGGTAAATCATAGCTCTCTGTGTATCACCTTTATTTCGAGGTCAAACTTTGATTTGAGGTATTGAGACAGTTCCTCTGCAATTACCGGAGACCTGTGCTGGCCGCCTGTACAGCCAACGCCGATAGTCAGGGATGAGCGGCCCTCTTTAAGATACTCGGTAACCAGGAAATTGATAAGGTCTTTGAGTTTATCAAGCAGTTTGTTGGTGACAGGATTGTCCATAACGTACTTTTTTACCGGCTGATCAAGGCCGTTGAGCTCTCTCAGTTCAGCAATAAAGTATGGATTCGGCAGAAACCTTATGTCAAAGAGGGTGTCCACTTCCTGGGGTATTCCGAATTTATACCCAAAAGAGATGATGTTAATACCCATGGAGGGCGTCTGGTCTCCACCAAAGGCTTCCATAATATAGGCCCTTAGCTGGTGGGGGGTGTATGAGGATGTATCAATAACCCTGTTTGCAAGTTTTCTCAGGTATGAGAGATATTCTGCCTCTATTCTCAGGGCGTCCCCGAGGTCTCCACCCGAGGTCTCAGCCAGTGGGTGAGGCCGCCTTGTCTCTTTGAACCGTCTCAGGAGAATAGATCTTTCAGCCTCAAGGAATACAACCTCTGCATCATAATCTTCCCTGAGAGAGTTAATGGCCTCCTCAACACCGTCAACAAAGCTCTTCTCCCTGACGTCAACACTTATTGCCACTTTTCTGATATTTTTTTCCGACGTGGAGAGATTTATGAAGTTTTTAAGCAGTTGAGGCGGAAAATTATCTATACAGAAAAAGCCTACATCTTCAAGGGCCCTCAGGGCTACTGTTTTACCGGCACCTGAGAGCCCTGTAATAACGACTACTCTGATGGGTGCATCATGCTGGTTCAATTAATCCGAAATCTCCATCTTTCATTCTGTAAAGTACATTGACATTGCCACTATCTGCGCTGGTAAACACAAAGAAATCATTGCCAAGGAGTTCCATTTGCATGGCAGCCTCTTCTGGAGTCATTGGCTTTGTGGCAATTTTCTTTCTCTGTATTATCCTGATTTCCGGATATGTGTCTGTTTCCTCAGCCGGGGGGGCCGGCTGTGCACGGTTTTCCTTACGCTGGGCGATAAGTTTCTCCTTGTACTTCTTTGTCTGACGCTCCAGTTTTTCTACCACTTCATCAATAGATGAGTATATTTCACCTGTTACTCCCTCTGCCTGTATCATGATTCCGTTGGCTTTAAGCAGTACCTCTGCCTTGTGTCTGTACTTTTCTACTGAAAGAGTTACTACGGCCTCTGTTATGGAAGAGAGGTATTTTTCAAATTTTCTTACTTTGCTTTCTGCATAATCTCTGAGGGCTGGGGTGATATCGAGATGACGTCCGTTGATGATAATGTTCATGTTAACCTCCTTTTTGGATTGTATATTGTATATTGTACCAAACATCAGTTTTCAGTTTCCGGTCTTCGGTCTTAAAACTCCACCTTTTTTCTCCTGGAATTTGGCGGAATCCTGAGCTCTTCCCTGTATTTTGCTACGGTCCTTCTGGCTATGGTTATGTTCAGTTGATTCAGAAAATCAGCTATCTTCTGGTCGCTGAAGGGTTTTTGGGGATTCTCTTCGGAGATTATCTTCTTTATCTGCTCCTTGACCAGGGTGGACGAGATATCTTCGTTGTTGCCCTGAAGTGAGCTGCTGAAGAAGAATCTGAAACTGAAAATTCCATGGGGACAGGCCAGATATTTGCTGGATGTAACCCTGCTGACGGTACTTTCGTGCATACTGATATCCATAGCTACATCCCTTAGATTAAGCGGTTTGATATAGCGTGGGCCGTAATCAAAGAACTTCTCCTGGAAGTGAAGGATACTCTTTGTCACCTTGTAGATGGTCTTGTTCCTCTGGTCAAGACTCTTTATAAGCCAGAGGGCGGAACGGAGTTTTTCCTCAAGGAACTGCTTCTCCTCCTTTGTCAGGGAAGCCTTGTTCATAAGGAGTTTTCTGTATTGATTGTTCAGCCTGATTCTCGGAAGTCCCTCATCATTGAGAATAATCTGGTATTCACCGTCTGTCTTTTCAATATATACATCCGGGATTACATAGTTTGTCTCATGGGATGAAAAATTTCTCGCGGGTTTCGGGTCGAGGTCTTCAATGATTTTTACGGCTATCATTATATCTTCAAAGGCTGCACCGTATTGTTTTGCGATAACCTTATACTTCTTTTTCTCAAGCTCTCCAAGATTATTCTGCACTATCTTCTCAACCAGCGTGCCGGCAAGCCCGAGTACATTTATCTGGATTAGCAGGCATTCCCTGAGATTTCTTGCGCCTATCCCCGGCGGGTCCAGTTCATGAACAAGTCCTATTGCCTCTCTTACCTGCTCAACCGGGACTTTACATATTTCTGCCAGATCTTCATCCGACATTCTCAGGTACCCGTTGTCATCAATGTTGCCAATGATTGCTTCCCCGAGAGTCTGAAGCAATTCATCACTTGTATTCAGGCGGAGTTGCCAGTTGAGATGTTCATAAAGGTTCGGTGAGGCACTAACGAACTGTTCAAATGATGTCGGCGCTTCAGTTCCAGGTGTGAAATATCCGAGGTCTCTTCCATCACTGCTTCTTTCATCAAAATAGTCATCTGCCCTGAAGGTCATGAGACTTTCAAGGGGCGCCAGCAGGTCTTCTTCAGGTGCTGATTCCGGGGGCTCAGCTTCCTCATTTTTTTGTTCTTCCTGTTTCTGTTCTTCCTGAAGCTCCTCTTCCTGGAGCTCCTCAAGGAACGGGTTCTCGGTGAGTTCCTGATTCAGGGCCTGCGTTAGCTCCAGCTGTGGCAGCTGCAGGAGTTTGATGGCCTGCTGAAGCTGAGGTGTCAGGACGAGTTTTTGCGATAATTTTATTTCAAGTCTGGTTTCAAGTGCCATTATAAGGTAAACTCCTCTCCAAGATAGGCAGACCTTACCTCAGGGTTATTTATTAATTTCTCCGGTTCACCTTCATCCAGTACAGCTCCGTCACTGATAATATATGCCCTGTCTGTTATGGACAGGGTATCTCT
Source organism: bacterium BMS3Bbin07 (assembly GCA_002898135.1). Taxonomy (GTDB): domain Bacteria; phylum Nitrospirota; class Thermodesulfovibrionia; order Thermodesulfovibrionales; family JdFR-85; genus BMS3Bbin07. Next base: position 4,402 of record BDTQ01000281.1, on the reverse strand, counting down.
GACGTTATGGTCGGTCAGGAGTATGCCTATCCCCATATCTTTAAGATACCTCAAAGTATTTTTTAATTCAAGTATGGCTATAGGGTCAATGCCCGCAAAGGGTTCATCAAAGAGGATAAAAGTTGGTTTTGTGGCAAGGGTGCGTGCAATCTCGGTCCTTCTCCTCTCACCGCCTGAGAGGTGTATCCCCTTTCTCCCGGAGAAGTCTCTCAGCTGAAACTCTTCAAGAAGCCTCAGGAGTTCTTCCTCTATCTCTGTCTTGTTGTAACCCTTTATCTCAAGGATGGCCCGAATGTTGTCTCTTACTGTAAGGCGTCTGAAGATAGAGGGCTCCTGGGGAAGATAGCTGATTCCCATTCTTGCGCGTTGATACATGGGAAGACCGCTTATATCAGTATCATCAAGAAATATCTCTCCGCTGTCGGCCTTCACCATACCGACTATCATGTAAAAGGTGGTTGTCTTTCCTGCCCCGTTGGGACCGAGCAGGCCGACTATCTCCCCGGTCTTTACAGAGATATCAAGGCCTTTTACAGCGGCTTTTCCCTTGTAAGCCTTCTTCAATCCTTTGGATAATAGTTTATGGGCCATTTTGTTTTTTTATTATTACGCGGCTGTTTTCAACTTCCGAGCGGTCACTTGCAATATAATAAACCATCCTGTCTCCTGAAATTGTACTATTACCCTCTGTGGCAACAGGGTTTCCGGTAAAGACGATCTTTTGCAGCTCTCTGTAATAGATGGCCTCTCCTGATGTTATCTCGCGTGCATCCTTAATAAGCTTCACGTTTCCCCTTGCCTCTATCTTTCCGACATCGCCGGCTTCTGAATAAAAGACCTTCATCCAGTCGGCATAAAGGGTTATCTTTCCCTGACGTGCTACCACGCTGCCTTCAAACACCGCAGTATGTGCCCTGTTATCAGCTATAAGCTTCTCAGCTGTTATCTCAACCGGTTCTTCAGCTGATATCACGGCAGTCCCGAGAGACGAATCAGTTGAGCCCGGAACGCCCTTTCCGTCATCGGGTTTCTGAGCTCCTGCCATGCCTGCTGTAACCAACAGAAAGACAAAGAACACCAACAGAGTCTTAATAAAAGACTGCCCTGACATCTCCGGTAACCTCCATCACCTGTGAATCCTTTATTCTTCCGTTTCTACCCGAAAGCATGTAGTTCTTACCTTTAATCACCAGTCCCTTTGAAGTAGCAAGAATGTCCTCTGACGGAAGATAGAGCAATTCCGGTGATTTAAAGGTAAATCCCTTCCCTTTGCCGTTAACCATACCAGCCAGTCTGAGCTGGCCGTTAGTAATATCATAGAAACCCTGTTTTGAATGGAGTCTTACATCTCCCTTGAAATAAAATATATTGACATCCTTTAATTCAGATTCTGTTTCATCCCGGGAAAATAGGGCTTCCTTAATCTCTGCGCGCCAGTCGGGCTTCTCTTTTTTATAATACACCACCTCGACACCTTTCATAACGGATTTCCCAGGTCCCCTGGTATAGGATGGTCTTTTATCCCCCATAGCCAGCCAGACCAGGATCAATAAAAGGATTGATGTTGCCAGCAGAAGAGATATTGCATGATATTTTTTCATCTTGAAAAGCACTCTTTCATGTAGAATTATACCATTTGAGGTTGTAATTCAGCAAATATTATGCCAATGGCAGAAGCATGCATGACGCTTTAAACCTCAAGGCATTTTTTAGGGTAATAGGGGCGGTTGTTTTCTTCTCAGTTGCCGGTTTTCAACTGTAATCGTTGTATGGAGGTTGAACGGCCGGTTTTTTCGTCAATCTCCACTATTACCCCGCAGAGTATCCCAATCCCTTTTGCGGTCTCGAATTTTCTTGGCATCTGGGTTAGAAATTTATCAATAATCTGATTTTTATCCACACCTATGACTGAATTGAACGGGCCGGTCATTCCTACGTCCGTAATATAGGCGGTTCCATCTGGAAGTATCTGCTCATCAGCGGTCTGCACATGCGTGTGTGTGCCCAGAACAGCTGAAACATGGCCATCCATATAAAAGCCAAAGGCTATCTTCTCAGAGGTGGCCTCAGCATGGAAATCCACAATAATTATATCCGTCTCTTCCTTTAACCGTTTAATCTCTGCTGCTGCAGTCCTGAAGGGGCAGTCCATGATGTTCATGAAGATGCGGCCCGAGACATTCAATATCCCCACCTTTCTGCCGTTTAAATTGTAGATAATACTCCCGGAGCCGGGCACCCCGGGTGGATAGTTGACCGGTCTTAGAATCCGGTCTTCCTTTACAAGGAGGGCAACGGCCTCTTTTTTATCCCAGATATGGTTGCCTGAGGTCATGATATGGATACCGTAACTGAACAGTTCGGTTGCAACCTTTTCTGTTATGCCGAACCCTCCGGCTGCGTTCTCACAGTTGGCAATCGTCAGGTCTATCTTGAAGCGGCTGATAAGTGTTGGAAGAAAGGCCGTTACCGCCTTTCTTCCAACCTTGCCAACAATGTCGCCAATAAGCAGAACTTTCACAATAAACAAAGACCCTGAGTTTGGCCCTTAAGCCGCAATTTCCGGTTCAAAACACTGTATCTATTTTGCATAATCAACAAACCGTGTCTCCCTTATGACCATTATCTTTATCTGTCCCGGATAGGAGAGCTCCGCCTGTATCTTTTTTGCAATCTCCCTTGATATAAGCGATGACATTTCATCGGATACATCTTCGGGCTTAACGATAATCCTGATCTCCCTGCCCGCCTGTATTGCATAGCATTTCTCTACCCCATCATATGAGGTGGCTATCTCCTCAAGTCTTTTGAGGCGTTTGATATAGTTCTCAATACTCTCCCTCCTTACTCCCGGCCTTGCGGCAGACAGCGCATCAGCGGCCGCGACGAGGGCTGATTCAACGCATATGGGGTCAATATCACCGTGGCGACAGGCTATGGCATTCAATACGCGCTCATCTTCACCGTATTTACGGGCTATATTCATCCCTATTTCATGGTGGGGGCCCTCAACTTCATGGTCTACAGCCTTGCCTATATCATGAAGAAGACCAGCCCTCTTGGCAAGCTTTATATCAACACCAAGTTCACCGGCCATGAGACCTGAAAGGTATGCCACCTCCCTTGAGTGCTGCAGCACGTTCTGTCCATAGGAAGTCCTGTACTTGAGCCTCCCGAGGAGTTTTATGATATCAGGATGGATTCCGCTTAAGCCGAGGTCGAAGACTGCCTTTTCCCCTTCTTCCCTTATCGTGGTCTCAACCTCTTTTCTTGCCTTTTCCACCACCTCTTCTATCCTTGCAGGATGGATCCTGCCGTCGGCTATCAGGCGTTCGAGGGATATCCTGGCAACTTCTCTCCTTACAGGGTCGAATGAGGAGAGGGTTACGACTTCAGGTGTATCGTCAACTATCAGGTCTACACCTGTAGCGGCCTCAAGTGCCCGGATGTTTCTTCCCTCACGGCCTATTATGCGTCCCTTCATCTCGTCTCCGGGCAGGGTTACCGCAGTGATTGTTGCATCTGAGACGTAATCACTTGCGTACCGCTGAATTGCAAGGCTGATAACCTCCGCCGCTTTTTTCTCAGCAGTGTCACGGGTCTCGTCCTCTATCCTTTTTATGAGTTTTGCGGCCTCAAACCTTGACTCCTCCTCAACGCGCCTGAGGAGTTCCGCCCTGGCCTGTTCTTCAGTCAATGCCGAGATTTGCTCAAGGACCGAGGTCTGCTCCTTTATCAGGTTTGTAATCCTGGTTTCCTTGTCCCTGATAGCCCTCTCCCTTGAGTAGAAATCCTTTTCCCTTTTTGTAAGGTCACTCTCCCTCTTTTCCATCTGTTCAAGCTTGCGTTCCAGATGCTCTTCCTTGTTTCTTAACCGCCTTTCGAGTTGATTGAGTTCCTTACGTCTTTCCTTCAGTTCCTTTTCAGCCTCTGATTTGGCAATATAAACGATATCTTTTGCCTCTAAAGATGCCTCTTTCTTAATCTGTTCAGCCTCTTTTGCGGCCTCATCCAGTATCTTCCGGGCCTCGCTATCCAGGGTTTGCCTTTTTTTCTCTGAGCTTGTCTTGTAGATGAAGAAGAATATCAGCGACAGTACGGCTCCTAATACAATTCCTGTCAGAATGGAGATGGATATATTCATTTTTGATTGGACCTCCTTTTTTTCATTGTAGTTTTGATATTCTGCTCGAAACCTTCGTCAGAGGGTTCGTAAAACGTCTGTTCATGTTCCAGGTACTCCTGTTGAATATAATGCCCGTTATAATTATGGGGATACTTGTAGCCGATGCCTCTTCCCAACTTTTCAGCCCCTTTGTAATGACTGCCCCTGAGATGGTCCGGTACGCTCTGCAGGGGCTCGTCAACCACGGCCTGGGAGGCCTTCTCAATAGCCATGTAT
>BDTQ01000280.1 GCA_002898135.1 bacterium BMS3Bbin07 | reverse complement strand
TCTGAATCTGCTTCTGCAATGATATGGAAACTTCTTAGGGTAGCAGAGAAGACTTTCAGAAGACTGAAGGGATACCGGTTGTTGCCTGATGTTTTAGAAGGGAAACAATTCATTAATGGGGTTGCACTTAAAAAAAATAACCCGACTGAAAGGAAGGCCGCCTAAATGACTTTTACACACTTATTGACAAGACCCCATCCCCTCTGATGTACCTGAAGGAGATGATTAAATATTATCATCCCTGGTTAATATTCTTTATAATCGGGATACCCGTGTTATTGAAAAAGCTGAAGGAAGAATATTGCTGGTTTGTTTTCCTGGCTATCCTGATAATGTTTGTGCCCCTTCAGCTGTCAAAAGGAAAGGCATCACGGTATTTGATAATGGTTACACCTTTTCTTTCAGTAATTGTATCCATTGGTATCCTTCGCTTCAGCAAAGTCAAGAATTTCTTTAAAGGATTTGCAGTTTATACCACATTACTTGAATACCGCCTTGCCTACAACTTTTACTTATCCGACGCTTTTGAACATTGGAGTAACACGAGATTCTCAAAATGGACTGAGGAAGGCAAAACGCTGATTCTATTGTTGACTCACCCTGCTGCTTTAAAATCGTTGCCCAATGAGGCAGTTACATGGGTTGAAATCGATGCAGATAGGTATCATGTCCTTTTGACAGGGGTCAGGAAATGAAGGTCTCTATAATTACCTGTACCTACAACAGGTCTCATTATCTCAAGAGGGTTGTTTAAGGGTATCTCGACCAGACTTGCATGAGTTCTGAGATTGTGTTTTCTGGTGGACTCTATCGTATCGCTTTCAATTGCCATATTATCTCTGGTTCCGGCTCATACGTTTCGGCAACATTATACATACCAGATATGCACTTAAGACGCCCCTTCTTTTTTTAATACAACCCTGGTTGTTTTTATCAGTATAACAATATCCAGCCAGAGATTCCAGTTTCTTACATACCATGAGTCAAGGGATACGCGGTACTTATAAGAAGTATTGCTCCTGCCGCTTACCTGCCATAGTCCTGTTATCCCGGGAGGAACACTCAAAATTACCTCAGCGAATTCTTTGAGAAAATCCCTTTCTCTTGGAAGATACGGTCTTGGTCCCACAAGACTCATCTCTCCCTTTAATACATTGAATATCTGCGGGAGTTCATCAAGAGAGGTCTTTCTGAGAAAATCACCAAGCCCTGTTACCCTCGGGTCATTCCTGAGTTTCCAGTATTCCTCCCACTCAGCCCTTGCCTTGGAGTCAGTTTCAAGGATACCATTCAATCGTTCCTCTGCATCCAGGTACATTGTCCTGAACTTGTAACACATAAAAGGCCTTCCCCCCCTCCCTATCCGTTGCTGCATGAATATGGCCGGCCCTTTTGATGTTATTCTTATCAGGATGGAGATAATCACTACAGGAATGATAAGGAGGAGGAAGAGTATAAAGCCGGCAGTATAATCAAATAGCCTCTTCGCGATATAATTAAACGGTCTTGCAAGGTTATTCTTTATCTCGATTACAATTGTCTGCTCATTAAAGAAATGCCTCAATTCCGTGCCGAGCACTGCGATCCCGGATATGTCAGGGATATAGAGGGTATTTTCCACCTTATGCTGAATGGCATTTATAATTCTTACAAGCCTCTGCTTGTCGAGTTCAGGTTTTGCTATCACAATGTCATGGATTACTCCCCTTTTTATGTACCTGTCTATTTTGTCTATGTATCGGTGTATTTTTACACCGTCTATATCCCTCCGGCCGTTGGGTTCCTCATCAATAAAACCTGCCACGTCATAGCCGAGATTAGGTTCATTCCTGAGTGCGGTAAGTGCGAGTCTTCCCGCCTCGCCAGTGCCCAATATCAGCACCTTTCTCTTCATAAGACCAAAAGAGTACAGTAGTCTCTTTATGCTGGTTCTTATGAGGGGAAAGAGAAGAAACGACAGGAGGGACATGGTCAAAAGCAGTATCCTTGAGAATGCTGCTCCCTGTTTTCCGATAAAAAGGATGGTAAAGATCGTGAGTGAAGCAAAAAGGGTGCACTTTGAGAGAAGCTTGGCCTCATCCCAGAAGGCAAACCTCCTTGAGTAGGCGCCTTGATATGCAAGTATGAAGAACCATATCGGAAATATCCAGAAATACATGCCTATCCCGTATTCAAACACCGGTACGTTATGAAAAACGAGGGGAATGATGTTGTCTCTTATAAAGGCAGAGAAATAGAAAAACGCTGACAGCGTAAGAATATCAGAGCTTAGCAGCAAAAAAACGCCTATTCTGTTCTTCATCTTGGGATTAAATACCCTGATTTTCACCAGCCCTCCGCTTGAGACATTTAAAGTATAGCAATAAACATCCGAGTTTTATATTATGAAAAAAGGGGTGGCTTCGTCAAAAACTTGAAATAATGTCACGTTCTCCATATAATTAAAAACATGCTTTCCAGACTTCTGAGCGCTACTCTTATCGGTATTGAGGCACATCCCGTTGAGGTGGAAGTGGATATTACCTCAAAAGGGCTGCCTCATTTCTCCCTGGTGGGACTTCCCGATACAGCGGTCAAGGAGAGCAGGGACCGTGTGAGGGCGGCACTGAAGAACACGGGCTTTGTCTTCCCATTGAAACAGATTACCGTGAATCTTGCACCTGCGGACCTGAAAAAAGAAGGTTCCTCCTTTGATCTCTCCATTGCCCTTGGGGTCCTTGCCTCTGAAGGAGTTTTTGCTGCAGAATCGCTGCAGGGCTATATGGTGACAGGAGAGCTATCTCTTGACGGAAGGCTCAAACCTGTAAGGGGCGCCCTGTCAATGGCCATAAAATCAAGGGATATGGGGCTTAAAGGGATTATCTTGCCGGAAGAGAATGCACCGGAGGCTGCAGTGGTAGATGGATTTCCTGCATATGGAATGAGTAATGTCACTGAGGTTATAGAGTTTTTAAAGGGAGATATCTCTGTAGAGCCATATTTGACAGACCTTGAAGAAGTTTTGAACATAGCCTCACAGTATGAGGAGGATTTTGCCGAGGTCAGGGGGCAGGAGCACGCAAAGAGGGCAACAGAGGTTGCTGCTTCCGGGGGACACAATATTCTCATGATAGGGCCTCCCGGTTCTGGAAAGACCATGCTGGCAAAGCGCCTTCCGACCATTCTTCCGGGGATGACGTTTGAAGAGGCGCTTGGGGCTACCAGGATACATAGTGTTGCCGGCACCCTTAGCTCAGGACAGTCCCTGCTTGCGACCAGGCCCTTCAGGTCTCCTCACCATACCATATCAGACGTGGCCCTTATAGGCGGCGGCCAATTTCCAAGGCCTGGCGAGGTATCTCTCGCACATAACGGCATACTCTTCCTTGACGAACTGCCCGAATTCAAGAGAAACGCACTTGAGGTCCTGAGGCAGCCTCTCGAGAATGCAGAGGTAACCGTGTCAAGGGCTGCTGCCTCTGTTACATACCCTGCAGGGTTTATGCTGGTTGCTGCCATGAACCCCTGTCCCTGTGGCTACATTGGCGATGCAAAGCACCAGTGTACATGCACGCCGGGGCAGATACACAGGTACAGGACAAAGGTGTCGGGTCCATTGCTTGACCGTATAGACATCCATATAGAGGTGCCTGCAGTTCATTATAAAGATCTGGCCTCCAGTCATAAGGAAGAGAGTTCAGCAGAGATCAGGAAGAGGGTTGTTAAGGCAAGGGGGATTCAGCAGGAACGATTCAGGCAGGAGCGGATATACTGTAACGGACAGATGAAGACCAGGCATATCAAGAAATACTGTGTTGTGACAAAAGATGCTCAGGACATACTGGAGGCTGCCATGCAGAGACTCGGCCTTAGTGCAAGGGCCTACTCGCGCATACTGAAGGTGTCACGCAGCATTGCGGACCTCGATGAGAGCAGCGAGATACGTTCTCATCATATATCGGAAGCCATCCAGTACAGGACTCTGGATAGAGGGGTATACTGAATCTCCAAAATGCACCAGGCAAGCACCAAATAAAATAACAAACTGCTATATCCGCTATGGATTTACCGGTTATCTGCTAAAACAACAAACCTGCGTATTCAACCAAAAAGACACCCAAGGAGAGCTTTCTTAAAAAAATTTAATCTTCTTTTGCTTGACAAACCTGAAATTTGGGAATATAATACCAAATATGGACAACGTAAAGCGGATAATAGCCTCAACACTGATAAAATTACTGAGGCCACTCATGCGTGTTCTTTTAAAAAACAATATTCCATATGGTACTTTTGCTGATATCGCCAAGTGGGTTTATGTCGATGTTGCCTCGGAAGACTTTGGTGTGCCTGGCAGAAAACAGACCATATCACGTATCTCCACTATTACCGGCCTCTCCCGCAAGGAAGTGAAGAAGATGAAAGAGATTGAGGCACCATATGACCTGGGTGCTGCCGAGCGTTACAACCGGGCAGCCAGGGTGATAAGCGGATGGATTAAGGATCCCCGTTTTCTTGACGGCGCGGGGATGCCTGCCCGGCTTCCTTTTGAGGGTGATGAAAAAAGCTTTTCTGTCCTTGTCAGGGCTTACAGTGGAGATGTTCCTCCACGGGCAATCCTTGATGAAATGCTCAGGGCCGGAGTTGTGGATATGAACGACAGGAAAGTGAAGTTACTGAACAGGGGTTATATAGTGAAAAAGGGTGAAGTGGAAAAGTTCGGCATTATGGGCAGGGATGTCAGCGAGCTCATCTCCACTATACATCACAATATTGCAAGTGATCCCGAAGATGCCTTTTTTCAGAGGAAGGTCTCATATGACAATATTCCCGTTGAAGTATACCCTGAGGTCAGAAGCCGCATTTCAGATATGGCGGCTGAGTTTGTCGAGTCAATGGACAGGGTGATCTCGGAGTACGACAGGGATATGAATCCGTCAGTTCAGGGTACAGGACGTAAAAGATTAGGGTTAGGGGTATTTTATTTTGAAGAATAAAAACGGAGGGTTTTTTGGCATGTTAAACGTCAGTTTGAAATCGGGATGGAAGAGTTTGATGGTTGTTCTTCTGGCGCTGGGACTGCTGGGCTCATGCAGCGGTGGCGGCGGAGATCTTGCCGGAGGTGGAATCAGTGGAACAGGGGTTTACAACGGTGTCATCACAGGGTTCGGCAGTGTCTTTGTCAACGGGGTTGAGTTCAGCACCACCGGAGCTGCAATAACCGCCAATGATGCCGGGGTTACGGAGGATGACCTCGATGTGGGTATGAAGGTCAGGGTTGAGGCGAGCGGGACCAGTGCTCTGAGCATTAC
>BDTQ01000279.1 GCA_002898135.1 bacterium BMS3Bbin07 | reverse complement strand
ATGGCTAACGGTACAGCCGGGAACAGCCCGCTGACGGAAAAATCTCCCGGGTATAAGAAATTCAGGGAAACACTCTTCGAACTGACGGATGAATTTTCACGGATGATTGTCAGCGATGGTGAGGGAGCAACCAGACTGATTATTATAAGGCTGCGTGGTGCAAGGAATTATCCCGATGCAAAGAAAGCGGCATTTTCCGTTGCAAAGTCCCCGCTGGTAAAGACCGCCGTCTATGGCAGGGATGCCAACTGGGGCAGGATCATGGCCGCCCTCGGGTATTCCGGAGCGCTCATAAGGGAGAACTCTGTTGATATATCAATCAATGGAATAAAGCTCGTCAGAGGCGGGTTGGGAACAGGAAGGGACACGGATGCCTCAGAGGCTTTGAGGCACAATAACGAGATTACCATTGATATCAATCTCAACATCGGAGCCGGGACGGAAAGGGTATATACGTGCGACCTTACCGAGGAATATTTAAGGATCAATGCAGCATATCGAACATGAGAGGGCAGGTCCGGCCGGAGTCCCCATCTTTTAATCTTCAAATTGAAAGGCAGACTCTTCCTGAAGGCTCTTGACTGCATGGATAGTTAAGCCCCCATTTTGTTATAATATAAACTAAATCTCCAGCAGAATGCAGGAACAAACAGAGAGACATGGACTTGAAACAGGCGGCAAGCAGACCGACAAAGGTTGTGATGAATCTATTTCATCCCGGTGTCTCCGGTTAATATAGAATTTTTAGACAGTTAAAACACTACATTCAGGAAATAATGGAGGAAATATGCGCCCAGTTATGAAGGCATTACTTCCGGCTGCAGGACTCGGAACGAGGTTCTTACCGGCCACAAAGGCATCTCCCAAGGAAATGCTTCCTATTGTGGATAAACCGATGATACAGTATGCTGTAGAAGAGGCGCAGGCGTGCGGCATAAATGAGTTCATAATTGTCACCGGCAGACACAAGAGGAGTATTGAGGACCACTTTGACACTGTGTATGAACTTGAAGAAGACCTGAAGCAAAAGGGCAAGAAGAAACTCCTGGAGATGATAAACAGGTTAAGTAACGTTGACTTTGCATATATACGCCAGGGTAGGCCTCTCGGTCTCGGGCACGCCATACTCAGGGCAAAACCCTTTGTGAAGAATGAACCCGTTGCCGTGCTTCTGAGTGACGACATTATAGACCCTCATGAACCATTACTGAAGACCATGATAAACCTCTATGAAGAACTTGACTGCCCAATTGTGGCGCTTGAAGAGGTGCCAAGGGAGGAAATACACAGATACGGAGTTATCGAGGGGACGGTGGAGGGTAAAGACCTTTACAGGATAACGAACTTTGTTGAAAAACCAAGACCTGAAGACGCGCCAAGCAATCTCGCCATAATAGGCAGATACATCCTTACACCTGATATTTTCAAGATACTTGAAACCATGAAGCCAGGCAGGGGGGGAGAATATCAGCTCACCGACGCCCTGCAGATACTCCTTAAGAAAAGGTCTGTCTACGGTTATGTCTTCAGGGGTAAAAGATATGATGCCGGTGACAAGTTCGGATTCCTGAAGGCAACTGTCGATCTTGCATTGAAGAGCTCCAATGTTGCTGAAAAGTTCAGGGAATATATTCTTCAGGTTGCAGAGAAGATAAGAAAAGAAGACAAGCAAAAGTAAATTGCCATGGAATATCTCCTCAAAGAGGTTTTCTATTTAAAGACCGGGACCGGGAAGGACTATCCTCCTGTAGATATCTATGAAAACAAAAATGCTGTTGTCTTTGTCATAGACCTGCCTGGTATAGAAACAGAAGATGTGCTGATTAAGGTTTATCACAACTTGCTTATAATTGAGGGCATGAAAAGAGAACCCATTAGTGAAAGGTCTGGTATATACATCTGCATGGAGAGAGAGTTTGATAGTTTCAGGAGGATTCTCCCCATACCGGTACCGGTCAATCCGGCAGATGGCAGGGCTACATACTCTGACGGTGTACTTACAGTGACTCTGCCTAAACCGAAAGACAGGGTTTATAAAATAAAAATTGAAAAGGAGTAATCATGGTTGATCCGATAAAAGACGAAAAAGAGATTGAGATTCCCGATACCTTACCCGTTCTGCCTGTAAGGGATATTGTTGTCTTTCCTTACATGATAATACCCCTCTTCGTGGGGAGAGAGATGTCCATCAAGTCTATTGACCACTCTCTTAATACAAACAGGATGGTACTGCTCCTGACCCAGAAAGACCTGAGTGTTGAAAACCCCTTGCCTGAGGACCTTCACAGGGCGGGGACCGTAGGGCTCATAATGAGAATGCTCAAACTCCCTGACGGCAGGGTAAAGATACTTGTCCAGGGGCTCTCAAAGGCCAAGGTGCTGGATATGAAGGTTAAGGACAATTACCTGGAGGCAACAATTGAAAAGATAGAGGACACAAAACCCGCTGAAATGACCATAGAGATAGAGGCCCTGATGAGGACGGTCAAGGAGCAGCTTGACAAGTCGGTCTCTCTGGGCAAGACCATACTGCCTGATATCATGGTGGTAATCGAGAACCTCGATGATCCTGGGAGGCTTGCCGACCTTGTGGCATCAAACCTCGGGCTGAAGACCGAGCAGGCCCAGGAAATCCTTGAGATATCAGACCCGGTACTGAGACTTAAACGTGTCAGTGAGATACTGGGCAGGGAGATAGAACTCCTCCTTGTACAGCAGAAGATCCAGACTGAGGCAAGGGGGGAGATAGACAAGACCCAGAGGGAGTATTTTCTCAGGGAACAGCTGAAGGCAATACAGCGGGAACTGGGCGAGATAGATGAGAGGGCAGAAGAGATAAACGAGTTCAGGAAGAAGATAGAAGAGGCCAGGATGCCTGAAAAGGTACTGAAAGAGGCCGAGAAACAGCTCAAGAGGCTTGAGAAGATGCACCCCGACAGCGCAGAGGCAGCCACTGTCAGGACTTATCTCGACTGGCTGGTTGAAGTACCCTGGAGCAAATCAACAAAGGACATCCTGGACATCAAGGCGGCCAAAAAGGTCCTTGATGAAGACCATTATGACCTTGAAAAGGTAAAGGAACGTATACTTGAGTATCTGAGTGTGAGGAAGCTGAAGGCAAAGATGAAGGGACCTATCCTCTGCTTTATCGGCCCGCCAGGAGTTGGAAAGACCTCACTTGGCCGCTCAATAGCAAGAAGCCTCGGCAGGGAATTCGTAAGGATGTCCCTCGGTGGTGTAAGGGACGAGGCCGAGATCAGGGGACACAGACGCACCTATGTAGGTGCCCTTCCCGGACGGATTATCCAGGGCATCAAACAGGCCGGAACCAATAATCCTGTATTTATGCTTGACGAGATCGACAAGATAGGAACGGATTTCCGTGGAGATCCTTCATCGGCGCTGCTTGAGGTCCTGGACCCCGAGCAGAATAATTCCTTTGTGGATCACTATCTCGGTGTCCCCTTTGACCTCTCAAACGTCATGTTTATAACTACGGGGAATATGATGGATACCATCCCGGGTCCTTTAAGAGACAGGATGGAGATTATTTATCTGAGTGGTTATACGGAAGAGGAGAAACTGGGGATTGCCATAAACTACCTCATCCCCAAGCAGCTTGATGAACACGGCATTACTGAACAGATATTGAATGTCACGGATTCCGGTCTCAGGCTCCTGATCTCCCAGTACACGCGCGAGGCAGGGGTGAGGAACCTTGAGAGGGAGATCGCTAATCTCTGCAGAAAGGTAGCCAAACAGATTGCCGAGGGCAAGAAGAAGAAGTTTATCATAACGGCAAGGAACCTTCATAAATTGCTCGGAGCGCCAAAATTTCTTCCCGAGGAGGAGATGGAAAAAGACGAGATCGGTGTATCCACAGGCCTAGCATGGACGGAATCCGGTGGTGACATAATATATGTTGAGGCAACAACCATGAAGGGCAGGGGCAACCTGACGCTCACCGGTCAGTTAGGCGATGTAATGAAGGAATCCGCCCATGCTGCACTGAGCTATATCCGTTCACGGGCAAAAACATTGGGAATAAAAGAGGACATCTTCTCAAAGACCGACATCCATATCCATGTACCTGCCGGAGCAATCCCAAAGGACGGACCTTCTGCCGGTATCACGATGGCAGTGGCCATAGCATCTGCCTTTACCGGCAGACCTGTGGATAAAAAGATCGCCATGACCGGAGAGGTGACCCTCAGGGGACGTGTGCTGCCGATCGGTGGGCTCAAGGAGAAGATTCTTGCAGCCAAAAGGATGGGGATACCCAAGGTGATCATACCCAAGAGAAACGAGAATGACCTTGAAGATATCCCCAAATATGTGAAGAAGAATGTGGAGGTAATTTTTGTTGACAAGGTAGATGATGTGCTTAAGGTTGCTTTAAAGCCAAAGAGAAAGACCACGACAGCCAGGAAAACAAAGGCTGTTGCAACCAGAAAGCCTGTCACAACCGGAAAGACAAAGATTACAGCGATCAAAAAAAGAAAAACAGCTGCAACCGGAAAGACAAAGACGGCTACGGCAAAAAAAAGAAAGAAGTAATTATTCAGACTCAATAAGAGTGCTCTGAATAATTACGAAAAAAAAGAGATGAAACTTGGAGACGCCGGTGAGCTTGAAATATTGGAAGGGCTGAGGAAACGTTTTGCTTCCAGCTCCGAGGACGTAATCGTCGGCATAGGTGATGATGCAGCAGCCCTGGACATTCAGGGCCATACACTGCTTATAAGTACTGATACCATGACCGAGGGGATACACTTTGACCTCACCCTCGTTACACCTTATCAGATTGGCTTCAAACTCATCTCCTCCAATGTAAGCGATATATTTGCAATGGGAGGAAGACCGAAGTGGTCTCTTCTGAGCATGACGCTCCCTCCTGATACTGAAAAGTCCTTTCTTGACAGCTTTCTTGAAGGCATTTCAGACGGGTTAAAGAGGTATGGACTGGATATGGTAGGAGGAGATATTACAGGAAGCCTATCCTCCTTCACCGTCTCACTCACAATTTCGGGCATGGCGGAAAAGAGGGTTATCAGAAGGTCAGGCGCCTCTGTGGGAGATAAGGTTTATCTCTCAGGCCCTGTTGGAGAAGCATCATGCGGACTGGAACTCCTTAAGAGACTCGGCCGTTCTGTAAACCTGGAAAGAGGTGAAGAGCTGCACCTCTCACTGAGATGGGAGAGTGTAAAACCGGTACTGAAGCGGTTTCTTCTGCCTGAAGCATGCGGGGTCTCTGAATACCTGGAATATATAACCTCCATGATTGATATAAGTGACGGACTTTTCCTTGACCTTACAAGGCTCTGCCGGGAGAGTTCTGTTGGCGTAAGACTTTACGAAGAGAAGATACCTGTAACAGACGCCCTCATGGAGGTTTCCACCTTCCTTGGAATGGCCCCCTACGGATTCATAACCTCCGGAGGGGAGGATTATCAGCAGCTATTTACATCCGGAGAGCCGCTCTCCATGTTTACGGAGATAGGAGAGATAACAGACAGGGGCTTATATATTGTCAGAAGGGATGGTTCTGAGGAAGAAATAAGACCGGAAGGATACCAGCACTTTGTCTTTCAGTGACAGGTTAAGAATACTATTCAGTGTCAAGGAGACACCCAGGAAGATCGCCCTTGCCTTTGCAGTGGGGATTTTTATCGGGATTTCACCTTTTCTCGGGCTTCACACCCTGATGGCCATAGCCCTTGCCTCCATTTTAAGGCTGAACAAACTGGTAACACTTGCAGGCGCTTTTGTAACAAACCCTTTTACCATCATTCCCATTTACAGCTTTGCCACATGGATGGGGACCAAGATGACCGGACATGAAAATACACTCTCGCAGACAAATTTCAAAGAGATAACCATTGTCAATATCTTCAGTATACTGAG
>BDTQ01000278.1 GCA_002898135.1 bacterium BMS3Bbin07 | reverse complement strand
CAATGGCACTTACGGCGTCTGTGACATCTGCGGCTGCGAGATCGGGATAAGAAGGCTTGAGGTTCGGCCTGTAACAACAATGTGTATAGAATGCAAAACCGAACAGGAAGAAGAAGAGAAGGTTATAGAACCCTGATTTTTTAAATAAGTAAAACTTCCTTCCTTAATAAACCGGCAAATAAATACAGAGTTTTCAGCTGGTTAAAATTTTGTCGCACAAACAGAAAAAAAAGATATATGTCATTCTGAATTTATTTCAGAATCTCCAGGAATCAATATGTTACGAGACCCTGGATCAAGTTCAGGGTGACAAATCAGCGGAGACTACTTACCTTTTACATATGTTACAAGAGACCTTATCTGAGACTCGGTCAGTGGACCACCAGCCTTCCAGGAAAATCCAGGCATCATCGTATCAGGAACCCCTTTTTCAATAGCTGCCAAAAGCCTCTTCTCCGGTAATTTCTTGAGTAAAGCAAGTGATGGAGCACTCTTACCTCTCATATGACACATTATACAGTCTGCCCTGAAAAGGTTTGCACCCAGTTGCCCTCTTCCTCTGTCAACATGGCACTTTCTGCAGGGAGAACGGAATATCTCCTTTATATCAAGGTTCTTTCCGTGAAAAGAGTCGATCACCTTTGCCTTCAGATTGAGTATAACAAGTGGCTTTACGGGATCATTCGTCCTGACCTGTACGGTCCTGGATATAAACCCCTTTTTCCTGTCAGTTCTTATGGTTACCTTTATCTCTCCCTGTTCACCAGGAGCGAGGCGGTCTGAACTGACCACCGTTGCAGTACACCCTCACGATGCTGTTACTTTCTCTATTACCAGTATATCCGCCCCGTCATTACTAAAGACAAAGGCATGCTCAAGAAGATCGCCCTGGCTCACATCTCCAAAGTCAAAGGTCTTGTCCTCAAACAATATGGAAGGCTCGGCAAAAGCGCCCTGAACTGCTGAAAGCAAAGGGAAAAAAAGGATCACGGAAACAAGAAAATATTTCATATACTAATCTTACTATAAAAAGACTGCTTTTTGCCATAGAATGCACTGGCCGCAAACAGAGAAAATCTGTAAGCGGTTCTTGACAAAAACAGCATATGATTGTAATATTAAATATGGAAAAAGATGATGATGTTGTAAATATCATTTCCAGGAAATTCTCTGACTTCTCCACCAAAATAGAACATCAAGGCAAACCATTCTATGTTATTACAGATTTACATGGAAGTGAACCAGTTACCATAAAAACCTCCATATATCTGGAAGGAGCCCACATAGAGACCTTAAAAATTACCACATCCGTAAGAGAAAAAAGCGAATTGTCTAATCTTATTGATAGTCAGCACCGCAGGGCAATAAAAAAGGTAACGGAAGAGGAAACAGCCAATAAGACACGAATAGCATATTTCAGGGAAATCAAACGGTTGGTTAAGAAGGGAGAGCTTTCCCGTGCAATGGATGCAACCAGGAAGGCCATTACAGAATTTCCCGAAGATCCCCTTTTGATCTCCTACCATGGATATCTGACTTCAACTGTTGATAATGACTACAATAAGGGTCTGGAAATCTGCAGGAAAGCGCTAAAAAGAGTGAAGGAATACGAAGACTCTGATACGGACTTTCCTTATACTCTCTTTTATTTAAACCTTGGCAGGACATATGGCATGTCAAACCTGAAAAAAGATGCCATAGAAGCATTTCAGAAGGGCCTGTCCCATGATCCCAAAAACAAGGAACTTGCCTCCGAACTACAGTTTCTCGGAATGAGAAAGAGACCCATCTTCCCTACTCTTCCAAGGAGCAATCCCCTGAATAAATATCCGGGAATTATTCTCACAAAGCTGAAACTCAGGTAACACCGGATTAAATCCTTGATAAAATACCTGCAATAATTTTAACTTAATCCTGTTATGTTGACACTTGCTATTGATACTTCCACTCCTGTAGGGGGGATTTCTCTCTTTGACAGTGATTCGGGTCTCAGGGGAGAGGTACGTCTTGGAATAGGGCGGACCCACTCCGAGCAGATCATGAAGAGCACAGACTTCCTGCTTAAACATTCCGGTACCGGATTCAATGAGATAGACTTTTATACAATTGCCATCGGACCCGGCTCTTTCACAGGTCTGAGGGTTGGCCTCAGTACCGTCAAGGGCCTCTCATTTGCAACCAACAAACCCATTGTAGCCGTATCCACTCTTGAGGCCTTTACCGCCTCGTTTCCCTTTACAAAAAAATTGATCTGTCCCCTGCTTGATGCAAGGAGAAAGGAAGTCTACGGGGGACTGTTCAGATGGACCGAAACAGGGCTCGTGAAACTTGTACCCGAGTCTGCCTTTGACATAAAATCCATTTTAACCCTCATAAATGAAGAGACCGTCTTTACTGGGAGTGGCGCCGCGCTTTATAAAGATGCTATTCTAAGTACCCTTGGAGAGAAGGCCCATTTCCCGGGGGAAAACCTTATACACCCACTGCCGTCAGCCCTCTGTATTATCGGTCTGCAGAAGGCCGAGAAAGGAGAGTTCTCAGACCCTGTGAAGCTGACTCCCATGTACCTGAGGAGGTCTGAGGCGGAAATTAAGATAAAGACTTGACTTCAGCCACAGATAAACGCAGATATACGCTGATTTTAGAAAAGTTTTTTATCTTGGTATCTTTCATGTAATCTGCGGTAATCTGCGAAAATCTGCGGCTAAATTTGTATAATGCTTTTAATAAAACGTCTGAGAAAAAGGGGGAAATAGATGAAAATAGGTATTATTGGACTTGCAAACTCGGGTAAGACTACGATCTTTAATGCACTTACCGGGCAGAACATCCCCACTACAGTTTACCCGACTACAGAGGCACAGCCTAATGTCGGTGTTGTGAAGGTGCCTGATGAGCGGGTGGAGAGACTAACAGAGATATACCAGCCCAAAAAGGTCACCCTTGCAACTGTTGAATACATAGATTACTTAGGAATAACAAAGGGAGACGCTCAGCAGAACCGCAAGGTGCTGGACATGATAAAGGATGTGGATGCCGTGGTACACGTCATAAGGGCATTTGAGGACGAATCAATAATCCATCCCACGGGAAATGTCGACCCTTTGAGGGACGCCGAAACAGTTGAACTCGAATTGATATTTTCGGACCTCGAACTGGTGGAAAAACGGCTTGAGCGGATGGAGGAAGGTGCAAGAAAGGGTAAGAAGCAGGATGAAAAAGAACGGACGGTGCTCCTTAGATGCAAGGAAGTGCTTGAAGAAGAGATTCCCCTAAGAAGAGTTGCCTTTAACGAGGATGAACTCCTCTCTTTGAGGCACCTCCAGTTTATCTCCATAAAACCGGAAGTTATGCTTCTGAACCTGCATGAAGATGACATTGGCTCTGAAAAAGGCTCTGCCCTGGTGGAGCAACTCCGGAAAAGGTTTGAGCTCCCCGTGGTAGCACTTTCAGGCAAAATAGAGATGGAGATAGCCCAGTTAGGTCAGGATGAGGCAAAAGAGTTCCTGAAAGATCTCGGCATAGAGGAACCCGCAATGGCCCGGCTTATCCGCATCTGTTATGACCACCTCGGCCTGATCTCATTTCATACTGTTGGCAAGGATGAGGTGAGGGCCTGGACAATCAAAAAAGGCACCACAGCCCAGAAGGCGGCAGGCAAAATCCATACTGATATAGAAAGAGGATTTATCAGGGCTGAGGTCATCTCTTTTAACGATTTCATCCAGTCAGGCTCAATGGCGGTTGCCAGAGAGAAGGGGCTTGTAAGACTTGAAGGAAAGACCTACGAGGTCCAGGATGGTGATATTATTAATTTCAGGTTTAATGTGTAGGAAATTATTAACCACTGAGGCA
>BDTQ01000277.1 GCA_002898135.1 bacterium BMS3Bbin07 | reverse complement strand
TGCCCATGGCTCATATAAACCTGCCTGAAAGTGCAGACCTCTTTGTAATCGCCCCTGCTACGGCCAATATCATTGGAAAACTTGCATCAGGAATAGCTGATGATATGGTCTCTCTCTCCTTTCTTGCATTCCGGGGGCCTGTAATATTTGCTCCGGCAATGAACTGGAGGATGTATGAACACCCTGTGGTTCAAAGGAATATCAAAACCCTCAGAGATTTGGGATTCCATGAGATAGAGCCCGAAGAGGGCGAACTTGCCTGTGGTGAATACGGCGTGGGCAGGATGGCAGAGGTCGGACGTATACTTGAGGCTGTAAAGGGTTGTCTGACTAAAAAAGACCTTGCCGGACTTAAGGTGCTTGTGGTTGCAGGTCCAACAAGGGAATATATTGACCCCGTTCGTTTCATATCAAACCGTTCATCAGGCAAGATGGGATATGCCCTTGCCAAGGTGGCCATAGAACGTGGTGCTGATGTTACACTTGTAAGTGGGCCTGTCTCTGTTGAACCACCCATGGGAGCAAGGGTGGTAAGGGTAGAGACATCAGGTGAGATGCTTGAGGCAGTGAAAAAGAATATCGGGGATGTTGATATCCTGGTGATGGCCGCGGCAGTGGCTGATTTTGTGCCCGATGATTACTCTCCTGTCAAGCAGGAGAAGGGGGAAACCTTTACACTCAGGCTGAGGCCGTCTCCGGATATAGTGAAGGCCGTATCTGGTATGAGGCCCCGGCCTTTTATTGTGGGTTTTTCTGCCGAGACCGGCCCGAATATTGCGAAAGCAAAGAAAAAACTGAGGGAAAAGGGGATGGACTTTATTGTATTTAATGATGTAACCTTAGAAGGAGCCGGGTTTGACACTGATACAAACAAGATCAGTATTATTGACGAAAACGGTGTTGCTGATTATCCCCTGATGAGCAAAGAGGCTTGTGCAGAGATTATATTTGACCACTACCTGGGACATTCAAAGTAATAGAGATGCATTATTGTTGTTGACATCATCCGTAATCAGGCAATATAATGAGTATTATACCTGAAGTTTAACGGGTACAGGATATTTTTTATGGCACTGGAAGATATCGGGAAATTAAAGGCAAGACTTGAAAAGGATCCCAGCTCCAAACTCTTTGTCCCCCTTGCTGAGGAATACCGTAAGGCAGGTATGTATGATGAAGCTATTGAAGTGCTTCTCAACGAATTAGAGAAACAGCCGGCTTATACGACGGCGAGGGTGTCCCTCGGAAAGATATATCTCGAAAGGGGGCAGACAGAGAAGGCCAGAGGAGAGTTTGAAAAGGTCATTGCAGCAGTTCCTGATAACCTGTTTGCCCAGAAAAAACTTGCTGAAATCTATAACTCGCTTGGAGATAGTGAAAAGGCGCTTGTTTGCCTTCAACAGGTACTTGAGATAAATCCCCGTGATGAAGAGGCAAAAGAGACCCTTAGAATATTGACTGATTCGGTTCAGAAATCACCGGAGGGGGATAGGGAACAGGAGGTTGAATCAGTACCTGCAGAGATGTCCGCTGAAGAGGTTGCAGAAACGGTTGAGGCAGAAGAGGTAATGGAGGATGCAGAAGGGGAACAACTTTTTTACGTAGAGCCGGAGCCTGTGGAGACATTTGAAGTTCCTGATGCCGGAAGATCGGAGGATGTTTCTGAAGATATTGAGGTTGCCGGGACGATAGGGGCTGCTGACTTTGAAGAATGCAGGCAGTTTGGTGAGATTGTTGCAGAAGAGGCACAGGAGCCGGCAGTGGATGATTCAACCATGTTTGCCATGCCCGATGAAGTCAGATCAGAGGAGCCTTTTACGGGTATTTCAGACGATTCAGCTTTCAGCTTCGATGATATGCTGGATGGTTTGACCGATTCCGCAGGAAAACCAGCCTCATCAGAGGTTGATGCACTCCTTAGGGAGGCTGATGGATACATAGACGCAGGCCAGTATATGAAGGCTGTTGAGATATTCTCGGGGGTGCTGGATACAGACCCTGACAACAACAAGGTAAGACAGAGGATTGAAGAGTTAAAATACTATCTGAAAATGATAGGAAAGGATACAGAGTCTCTTGTCGGGCGGCTTGAAGGTTTCTACGAGGGACTCAGGAACAGAGGGAATGAATTTTTCGGAAGTTCTTAAAGAGATAACCGACAGGGTTGACGGGGCTGTAGCAGCAATGATACTTGCATCGGACGGTATTCCTGTAGAGGAATACGTGGTGGAGAGGCTGCTTGATTTCAGCGTCCTTTCTGCTGAGGCCTCGGCCTTGATGAAGGATATCGAGACGGCATCCCGGGATCTGCAACTTGGGAAGGCCAGGGAGTTTCTGCTTATAGCTGACGTCTGTGGAATTATAATGAGGAGGATCACAGAGGATTATTATCTTGCCCTTGTTGTGAAGCCCGATGGTAATTACGGTAAGGCAAGATATGTGCTGAGAATGACAGTGCCGCAGATAGAGAAGGAGTTTTAGCCGCATCTCACTTCCAGGTCTTTACCCTGTTCGCTTCTGAATAAAGCCCAACTCTGGTTTAAGCGCTTAAATCCTTATTTTATTGAAAATCCGCAGCTGATTTATAAGGGTCTTTTACATGGACAGGATAGAAAGCATAAGGGAAAGAGTTTCGGAAAAACGTCTGAAGGCCTTTCTGGTAAGTAACATTATAAATATTCGTTACCTTACAGGCTTCCGGGGTTCTTCAGCGTTACTGCTTATTACAAAAAAAGACGCATTCTTCTTTACGGACTTCAGATACAGGGAGCAGGCGGTCAGGGAGGTCAGGGGATGCGAAATTATCGTGCCTGCCGGGACATTGCTGCGCCGGATAAAGAAGACACTCAAATCCCTCCGAAAATCTTCCCTTGCCTTTGAGTTTACCGCCCCCTACAGCCTTTATCATGACCTTAAAAGGAGCTTTGCGCTCAGAGCCATGAAGGAGATGGTTGAGTCGCTCAGGCTGAAGAAGGAGGAGGAGGAAGTCAGGCTGATTAAGAAGGCGGTGAAGCGGGCTGAAGAGGCCTTTATTGAGATAAGGCCGGTAATAAAAAAGGGTGTGACAGAGAGGGAGATTGCGCTCAGACTTGAAGAATCTCTCAGGAGGAGGGGCTGTCAGCGCATACCTTTTGATATAATAGTGGCCTCAGGAGAAAATGCCGCCCTTCCGCATGCCTCTGTATCGGATAGAAGGCTTAAGGCAGGAGACCTGGTGGTTATTGACTGGGGTGGAGAGGCAGGGGGATATTTTTCTGATATGACGAGGACCCTTCTGATAAAAGGTTCCGGCATTGAGGGGAAGCTAAAGATGTATAATACAGTGTTGAAGGCCAACCGTTCTGCAATCAGGACAGCCGCTGCAGGAGTAAGGGCGAGGGAAGTGGACAGGGCGGCGAGGGATTTGATTAAAGGCGAGGGGTTTGGAGATTTTTTCGGCCATGGTACCGGCCATGGTGTCGGGCTTGATATACATGAGTCTCCTCGTATATCATTGACAAGCAGGGATATCCTCGGTCAGGGCATGGTCTTTACCATTGAGCCGGGCATTTATGTGCCGGGTGTTGGCGGGGTGAGAATAGAGGATATGATTTATATTGGTGAGAAGGGTACAAGGGTTTTGACCCGTTTGCCGAAGAGGCTTGAGATTATATAGAGTCTGTTTAAAAAAGTCGAACAGTTGTCTTTTTCTGTCATTTCCCGAAAGCGTTCGGGGAATCGTTCTATAATAAGGATTCCCGACTCGCTCCACTTGCGGGAATGACAAATCGAATGAACTGTTACGTAAATTTTAATAATGGAGGAAGTTGATGATTTCTACAAGTGATTTCAAGCGTGGCACCAAGATAGAATTCAGGGGAGAGCCTTATGAGATACTGGACTTTCAGCATGTAAAGATGG
>BDTQ01000276.1 GCA_002898135.1 bacterium BMS3Bbin07 | reverse complement strand
GGCGTGTAACGGAAGATGCAAGGGCCGCTTACATTGACATACTAAGGGCATCGATACGGTTTTATGAACGGAACCTCAAGGCGCTTGCAACACTGGCAGGTGTGGAGGTTGAGGTTATAAAACCGCGGCTTGAAAACAACGACACCCTGCTTAAGAAGGCTGGAATAGAGGTTAGATGGAACTTTGACGGGAAGGGATTCATAAGCACTGATGATGGAGAGGCATCAGGCGGTCAGCAGGTAATAAAATCGTTGATACTGCTTATTGCATTGATGATGGACGACAGGGCAAGGGGTGGCTTTGTCTTTATCGACGAGCCCTTTGCGCACCTTGATGTATTTAATATTGACAGGGTTGCAGAATTCCTCCTTGCAACGGAAACACAGTTTATCGTTACAACACCAAACACCCACAACACCAATATCTACAGGCCCTCCATGCTGAGCATAGTAACAAAAAAGAAGCCTGCCTCCAACCCCTTTGCACCACCACCGGCGCACATAAGGCGGCTGAATGCATGAACATAAATTCAAAAGAAGACACAGAACAGGCCCCTGGCGCCACTCTTCCGAACCGGGCCTCATGCTTGCCTATGATGAATGGGTAAATCTGTGCGCCTGCGGTGAAGAAAGAAAGATAAAAACATCCCCCAGGGGGAAATGGCTTAAAGCGTCATCTGCAAAGATCGGGAGAGTCCAAGGGCATTGAGGCGATCAGGCCCTACATGAGGAAGATACTCGGAGACCTAAGCCATTACGGAATCTCCGAACATTCACCCTTCCTACTCTTCAGGGGCCCTGTCACCGGCCATATCGGCAGGAAGGTGATGGACCTGTCGGCCTGCAGTGATTATGCAGGTATAACAGTAAAAACCTCCGGATCATTTATTCCGCTATCCTCAGACATGAAGAGGATTATCCTGGTCGAGAACCTCACACCATTTGAAAGGCTCTGCAGGGAGACGGACGGGTTTGATACTGATACAGGGATTGTTTTTCTCTCAGGGTATCCACCTGGCTATGTCCGGGATTTTGTCAGGAAACTCCTTGCATTTCAACCGGCAGATGGGTTTATATGGTGCGATCTCGACCCTGACGGTGTCGAAATAGCCCTGACAGCATCAAAGTGGTTCAAAAGCGCCGGCTGGCAGCCGCTCTTTATGGAGAAAGAGTTTCTTTATAACTCAAGGCCAAGACCACTGACCGGGACCGATATGAAAAAGCTGAATTCACTGAAGTCAAGAGATGATGCATCTGTTTTCCATGCACTCCTGTCCGAGATGGAGAATCTCGGCATAAAGGTTGAACAGGAGGCACAGGAGATACCGGGACTGCCGGAGTAGATAACAGTTGGCACCCAAGCCGGACGAGTAGTTGATCATCCTACACATATTTTATCTTAAGGCCCGCTTTCCTGGCAGCAGCTACCTGTTGTTTATCAGATGAAACAAACAGGTCTGCACGCCAAACTATTGCACACGCAACATGAAGAGCTTCCATCGCACGAAGGGGAGAGGCTTCAAGGAGTTTGGTTGAAGTTGCGATCACCTCCGGGATCAGATTGATAATCATAGCATCACGAACATCATCAGAGAAGTGTTGTTTTATCCTGGCATAGTCTTTTTGAGAAAGATGTTTTTCCCGTATCCGTCGATTCAGAGCGGAAAGGATTTCAGGAACACAGATAACGCTCAGCGATAATTCCGTTGTTTCCCGGCAAATATCATCGACTATTTGACTCCCTTCTTCCTCTACATATCTCTTTGCAAACGCTGAAGAATCAAAGAACGTCTTCACGCTTACGCTCCTCTATAATCGCCGAAGACAGTTTTGCACCCTTGACAGAGAGTCGAATTCCCGGCCTCTTCCAGGATGGAATTGCATCTCCTGGAACCACCGGCTTAATTTCGGCAACAGGTTTGCCGTGTCGCAGGATAACAACAATCTCCCCCTCCTCTACAGCCGACAATACACTTGAAGCATGCTTGCGAAATTCAGTGAATGCTATTGTTTTCATATGACACCTCCTCCATTCTGTACATAAGTGTACATTAATATGCTCAGAATGTCAAGCTCCCTTCTGATGGCTACGAACTGATTACTCTTACCAACGCATGTCTCCAACTTTCCCTATAATTCCGTTTTGCAACATTATCATTTTGCAATAACACTGCAGGTGAAAAATATTGACTTAAAAATGGATAAGGATTATCCTTATTAAGATGTTGTGAGGGAGGAGGAACAGCCACAGAGGCGCTTGATACAGACACCTTGCTCATAAATGCATATAAAGACAGGAGGTTATAAATATATGGCCGAATTGAACAGCAATCACAAGAAGCAATTCCTGGTATTGATGATATTATTTGCCGGCCTCATCCTCTTTCTTGCCGGACTATTTTTTTACGTGCGATACAAGAGCACTCATATATCAACGGATGACGCCTTTATTAAGGGAGATATCCATACTGTTGCACCAAGGGTAATAGGGACTGTTCAGAAGATTTATGTTACGGACAATCAGTACGTAAAAAAGGGAGATCTGCTGGTTGAGATAGACCCTGAAATGTATAAAGAGAAGTTGAACGCAGCACGGGCTGAACTCGACACCCAGAGGTCTCAGCTCAAATCAATGGAGGCCTCACTCGTTACCACCCAAAAGCGATTGATTGAACTGAGGTCAGCAGTAGAGGTTGCCAGGGCTAACTATGAATTAAATCTTGCAAGATTCAGAAAGGCTGAAACAGACTTCAGAAGGGCTGAGAGGCTTTTTCAGGAAGCGGTAATCTCCCGTGACAAATATGAAAAGATAAAGACCGGCTACGATGTTATCAGGGCACAATTGACAGAAGCGGATAAGAGGATTGACCAGGCAAGCACTGCTGTTGATTCCCAGAAGGCAGTAATAAATCAGGTCAGGAATTCGATAGCTGCACAAAGGCAAATAATAAAAAAATGGAAGGCTCAGTTAGCACTTGCACGTCTGACCCTGTCATATACAAGGACATATGCCTCTACTGACGGATATATCACAAGGAAATCCGTTGAGGCAGGCAATCAGGTACGTGCAGGACAGCCATTGATGGCCGTTGTTCCATTAAACGATACCTATGTTATTGCCAATTACAAGGAGACGAAGCTGGAGAATATAAGACCGGGACAGCGGGTCAAGATAAAGGTGGATGCATATTCGGGAAAGGTTTTCTGGGGAAAGGTTGACAGCATCATGGCGGGCACAGGAGCAGTCTTCTCCCTCTTCCCTCCTGAAAACGCCACCGGCAACTATGTAAAGGTGGTAAAGAGGATTCCGGTCAAGATTGTCTTTGAAAAAGGCACGGATCCTGAACACGTATTGAGAATAGGCATGTCTGTAGTTCCCACGGTCTTCGTAAAATGAACAAGTGGATTGTTGCCTTGACGGTAATGCTCCCGACCCTGATTGAGATTATTGATACATCCGTTGTCAATGTTTCACTGGTACATATAAGGGGGAGTCTTTCCGCCGGTATAAATGAGGCCACATGGACAATTACTGCCTATCTGGTTTCAAACGCAATTATCATTCCTATTTCAGGATGGCTCAGTAAAATATTTGGCAGAAAGAATTATCTGGCTGCATCAATTGCAATCTTTACCGGGAGCTCCTTTCTCTGTGGTTCTGCATGGAGCATCAGAAGCCTTGTATTCTTCAGGGTTATGCAGGGTATCGGAGGAGGCGCGCTTCAGCCGCTCAGCCAGTCAATACTCCTTGAATCGTTCCCCCGGAAACAGCATGGCATGGCAATGGCGATCTTTGGCATGGGTATCATGTTTGGCCCGATCGTCGGCCCGTTGCTTGGAGGCTGGATAACCGACAACTGGTCGTGGAGGTGGATATTTTATATAAACATCCCTATCGGGATAATATCCATTCTGCTCACACTCCTTGTTATTCAGGACCCTCCTTACATGAAGAGGGTAAAAATGAAGATAGACTACTGGGGACTGATGCTGCTTGCCGTTGGGCTTGGTTCTCTGCAGTTTGTCATTGACAAGGGGCAGACAGCGGATTGGTTCTCCTCTCCTGTGATCGTAACATTTACAATCATAACCGTATTTGCACTTATCCTCTTTGTCGTCATTGAGCTCTTCTCAAAAAATCCGGTAGTTGATCTGAGGTTATTCAAGGACAGGACATTTACCTCGGGAAATCTCCTCATGTTCTTTGTCTTCTTTAATCTCTTCGGAAGCATTGTTTTGCTCCCGATCTATCTGCAGACCTTGATGGGATATACTGCATATCTTGCAGGTGTAGTGCTCGGCCCCGGAGGTCTCGCCACCATGCTTGCCCTGCCGATAGCCGGAAAACTCGTTGAGAAGCATAACCCCAAAAAGATACTTGTGCTTGGTGTCTTTATAACTGCACTCTCAACCTACCTCATGTCCCTTTTTAACCTCCAGGCCGATTTCCGGACCCTGGTATGGCCACGTGTAATCCTTGGAGTCGGGATGGGCTTCATCTTTATTCCTCTCACCACAATGACCCTTTCGCACATGCCGAAAGAGAAGATGACGGACGCAACCGCCATGTATAATCTCCTGAGAAATATCGGCGGGAGTGTAGGGGTGGCCTTTGTCACGACCATCCTCGCACGGAGGGCTCAGTTTCACCAGTTCAGGCTCGTGGAAAACCTGAACCCCTTTAATCCCTCATACGCCATTGCAAAGGAAAAGCTCTCTTCAGCCATGACAACCGCCGGCATCCATACAGCCAA
>BDTQ01000275.1 GCA_002898135.1 bacterium BMS3Bbin07 | reverse complement strand
AGGCTCTGTAAGAGATGTAAGGAGGTAATAGACCAGTAATGGCTGAGAAGAAATATATTCCAGGGCTGAAAGAGAAATATTCTAAAGAGGTGATTCCTCAGTTAATGAAGGAGTTATCCTGTAAAAACGTGATGCAGGTGCCGAAACTTGAAAAGATTGTTCTTAATGTGGGACTCGGTGAGGCGATGCAGAACATTAAACTCCTCGATGCTGCACAGAAAGAACTTAGCATGATATCGGGACAGAAGGCCGTTATAACAAAGGCAAAAAAGTCCATAGCAGGATTCAAGCTAAGAAAGGGGATGCCTATAGGTTGCAAGGTTACACTCAGGGGTGCCCGGATGTATGATTTTCTTGACAAACTTATAAGCATTGCCATACCCCAGATCAGGGACTTCAGGGGGCTTACTACAAAGTCCTTTGACGGGAGGGGAAATTATGCAATGGGTGTTAAGGAGCAGTATATATTCTCCGAGATAGACTACGAAAAGGTTGATATGGTTCACGGTTTTGATATTATAATATGCACAACTGCCAAAACTGATGGAGAGGGAAAGGCACTGTTGAAATATCTTGGAATGCCTTTAAAGGATTAAGGAAA
This sequence comes from bacterium BMS3Bbin07, assembly GCA_002898135.1. Classification (GTDB taxonomy): domain Bacteria; phylum Nitrospirota; class Thermodesulfovibrionia; order Thermodesulfovibrionales; family JdFR-85; genus BMS3Bbin07. The sequence goes on along the minus strand of BDTQ01000275.1, from coordinate 9,774 downwards.
AACACACGGTGTAGTACATATATAAGGAGTGATTGAGATATGGCCAAGAAGTGTTTAGTTGAGAAGACGAAGAGAACACCGAGATACAAAGTCAGGGCTTACAACAGATGTCTTATCTGTGGCAGGCCCAGAGGATATCTGAGGCGTTTTGCCATGTGCCGGATATGTTTCAGGACGCTGGCGCATCAGGGACTAATCCCTGGAGTAACAAAATCAAGTTGGTAGGAGAGAGGCATGTTAACTGACCCGGTTGCTGATATGCTGACAAGGATCAGGAATGCCACCATGATCAGGGCTGAGAAGGTGGATATTCCCGCGTCACGCATGAAGTTGGAAATAGCCAAGATACTCAAGGAAGAAGGGTTTATCAGGGCTTACAAGATTATCAAGGATAAAAAACAGGGAGTTCTGAGGATCTCCTTAAAATATGTTGACGGGGAGAGTATCATCTCCGGGCTGAAAAGGGTGAGTAAACCCGGCAAGAGAGTCTATGTCGGCTACAGAGATGTGCCGGTTGTTATGGGCGGAGTGGGGCTTGCAATACTCTCAACACCTAAAGGCATCAAGAGTGACAAGACCTGCAAATGGGATAAGCTCGGTGGAGAACTTCTCTGTCATGTCTGGTAAATTCAGTCATAAGGCATTGGTCTTTTGTAGTTCAGGTTCTGGTAATGTCAAGGTGACAAACATACTTATAAGTGAGGAGAATTAAGGGATGTCAAGGATAGGAAGAAAACCTGTAGAGATACCGAAGAGTGTGAATGTGAAGGTTGACGGGACCCTTATTGAGGTGAAGGGGCCAAAAGGTGAGCTTCGCTGGAATTTCCCGTCTTCCATGAATCTGAATATAGAGAAGGACAGTATCCTGGTTTCAAGGCCGGATGATACAAAACAAAAGAAGGCGCTTCATGGACTCACAAGGAGCCTTATTGCCAATATGGTGGAGGGTGTAAGTGAGGGGTATAAAAAAGAACTGGAGATAGTCGGGGTCGGATACAAGGTGGATGTAAAGGGTAAAACGCTAACTTTTTCCCTTGGATATTCGCATCCTGTTGAATTCATACTGCCTGAAGGTGTATCTGCAGAGGTTGACCACAAGGCCCGGCCTTTGAAGGTTACGCTTACGGGTTATGATAAACAGCTTGTTGGCCAGGTAGCGGCAAATATCAGAGCTCTGAGGCCGCCGGATGCATATAAGGGAAAGGGTATACGCTACGCAGGCGCGAGGCTCAAACTTAAGCCCGGTAAGGCAGGGAAAAAGTAAGAAGCAGGCAGAGACCCTGCTGAATTCGACTTTTATAGTGCTGATTGTATTCGGTATAATATAAGATGACGTACTTAAATAAATGCGGAGGTTTTCTGAGTTGAGAAGAACAAGAAGAGAAGCAAGAGAGAGAAGAAGCAACAGGGTAAGAAAGAAGGTCTTTGGAATGCCGGAAAGGCCGAGGCTTGCTGTTTATGGTTCACTGAATCATATATATGTCCAGATTGTTGACGATATAAAGGGAGATACCCTGATTGCCGCATCAACACGTGATAAGGAGATGAAGGACCTGTCAACTCATGGCGGCAATATTGAGGCTGCAAGGAAAGTGGGTGGGCTCCTGGCAAAGAGGGCCGTAGAGAAAGGTATAAAGAAGGTGGTCTTTGACAGAGGTGGCTTCAAGTTTCATGGCAGGATCAAAGCGCTTGCAGATGCTGCGCGAGAAGGCGGTTTGGAATTTTAGATATGAAGATTGGCGATTGAATATTGAAAATGTGGTTGATTCAGGAAAACAGCTATATATTGAAACGATTGTTGTTTTAAAAAGATAAGGACATTATGATGTATGTTTCTTTTTAATTTATCAATCGTCAATAATCAATGAGCAAATCAAAAAGGAGGAATGGTGCAGAGGATTGACCCGTCAGAGCTGGAAATACAGGAAAAAGTAATCTTTATCAATAGAGTTTCCAAGGTGGTCAAAGGAGGACGGAGGTTTTCCTTTACAGCCCTTGTTGCCATAGGCGATGGTAATGGTACTGTTGGGCTTGGCAAAGGCAAGGCTTCAGAGGTTCCGGAGGCTATCAGGAAGGCAATAGAGCAGGCAAAGAAGACACTCATAAGATTTCCTCTTAAAAATGGCACTATACCATACGACATAATAGGAAAGTTCAGTGCAGGAGAAGTCCTGATAAAGCCCGCACCAAAAGGCACCGGTGTAATTGCCGGAGGAGCTGTACGGGCAGTGCTTGAGGTATCAGGTATTGAAAATATAGTTGCCAAGTCCATCAGAAGTCATAATCCATTTAATGAGGCGAAGGCAACATTGAATGGACTTGTGAGCCTTAAAGACCCCGAAGTTGTACGAAGATTGAGGGGGAAGTCATCTGAGGAAGAGACCAGGGAGGCCCGGAAGAATGCTTAAGATAAAGCTGAAGAAGAGCTATATCGGTAACCCTGAGAAATTGAGAAGAGTGCTCAGGAGCCTCGGTCTGAGAAAGATAGGACAGACTGTCATGCACCCTGACGTTCCTGTTATAAGGGGAATGATTAACAAGGTTCCGCACCTTGTTGATGTTGAAGAATCAAAGGGTGAATGAAGATTGAAGACAGTAGATTTAAAATGGAGGTATTGTAATGAAAATAGATGAATTAAAGCCTGATGAAGGGAGCAAAAAGAAGGCCAAGAGAGTCGGCAGGGGACCAGGCTCAGGACACGGAAAGACCTCGTGCAAAGGTCACAAGGGTCAAAAAGCCCGCTCTGGAGGTACGAAGGGGCCCGGGTTTGAGGGAGGGCAGATGCCCTTGCAGCGGAGGCTTCCCAAACGTGGCTTCAGTAATGAGCCGTTCAGAACGGAATTCGCCATAACGAATCTCAAGGTTCTTTCAAATATAGAGGATGCCGATACTATAACCCCGGAGTTGCTGCTTGAGAGAGGAATTCTGAAGGATATTAAAGATGGATTAAAGATCCTCGGAGACGGTGAACTCTCCAGGCCGTTGAATATCAGGGCGCATGCTTTCAGCGCTTCTGCCACGCAGAAAATAAATGCTTCCGGCGGGAAGGCCGAGGTGATATAGTTGGGAGCACTCTCTTCTTTTCAGAATATATTCAAGATTGAAGAACTTAAAAACAGGGTTTTGTTTACCCTTGTCCTGCTTGCAGTATACAGAATGGGTGCTCACATTCCCACACCTGGAATCAATGGTGAGGAACTGAGCAAGTTTCTGACCGAAAGGGGTGGGGCGCTTATGGATTTCTTTGATATCTTCTCCGGTGGTGCGCTCTCAAGGGTGACTATATTTGCCCTTGGTATCATGCCTTATATCAGCGCATCCATTATCCTTCAATTGCTTACGGTTGTTATTCCCGCTATCGGCAAGCTTGCCAAGGAGGGGGAAGAGGGAAGAAAGAAGATAGTAAAATATACGAGATACGGTACTGTCCTTATCAGTATTGTTCAGTCCTTTGGTATAGCCGTCGGGCTTGAGAGTATGGCCCAGGGGGCCTTTATCCAGCATCCCGGCTGGAGCTTCAGGTTGATGACCATGATAACGCTTACTGCGGGCACTGCTTTTATAATGTGGCTTGGTGAGCAGATAACCGAGCGTGGGATAGGTAACGGAATATCTCTGATAATCTTTGCCGGTATCGTGGCACAGTTGCCAAATGCCATAGTAAGTACTGTAAGGCTTGTAAGTGCGGGAGAGCTTTCCATAATATTCCTTATCATCCTGGTGTCCATGATGGTTTTTGTTGTCGGGGCCATAATTTTCATAGAAAAGGGGCAGAGGAAGATTCCCGTGCAGTATGCAAAGAGGGTTGTGGGTAGAAAGGTCTACGGTGGACAGTCAACGCACCTTCCACTGAAAGTAAACACTGCCGGTGTTATTCCTCCGATATTTGCCTCATCCATTATCATGTTTCCGGCAACAATTGCAGGATTTATTTCAATCCCCTGGGTTCAGTCATTTGCAAGACAACTTTCCCCGGGAACTGTCTCCTATACGGTTATATTTGTTAGTATGATTATATTTTTCAGTTATTTTTACACTGCCATAGTCTTCAATCCGGTTGATGTGGCCGACAACTTAAAGAAATATGGCGGGTTTATTCCCGGCATCAGACCAGGGCAGAAGACAGCTGAATATCTATACAGGGTTTTGTCAAGATTGACCTTTATTGGTGCAATATATCTCTCCGTTGTATGTGTCTTGCCGACAATTTTGATAAAACAGTTTAACGTTCCCTTTTATTTTGGGGGAACCTCACTCCTGATTGTTGTTGGCGTGGCCCTTGATACAGTCTCCCAGATAGAGTCACATCTGATAACGCGTTCGTATGAAGGGTTCCTCAGAAAAGGCAAGGTGAGAGGCAGGAAGGGATAGTACAGTATGCAGGGCGAGATTATTAAGTGATTATTATAAAATCAAGGGATGAGATAAAGAAGATGGTGAAGGCCTCCGAGATTGTTGCCGAAGCCATTTTAGCTATCAAAGGGGTGATAGCCCCCAATATTACAACCAGGGAACTTGAGCAGATAGCCGAAGAGGTTATAAGGAGTCGGGGGGGGGAGCCGGCCTTTAAGGGTTACAGGGGATATCCAGCGAGTATCTGTACCTCTGTAAATAGTGAGGTCGTTCACGGGATACCGTCAGTAAGTGTAAGTCTCGGAGAGGGTGATATCGTTAGTATTGACCTTGGAGTAATCTACGAGGGATACATCGGTGATGCCGCAGTCACTGTACCTGTCGGACAAATCCCGGCGGAAACCGAGAGGTTGCTTAAGATAACCGAGCAGGCCCTTTATTTGGGTATTGAGAAGGCGATCCCCAATAACCGCGTTTCGGATATATCAAATGCCATACAGAGATTTGTGGAATCCAACGGATATTCTGTAGTTAAGGCTTTTGTGGGTCATGGTGTCGGGAGGTCTCTGCATGAAGACCCCCAGATTCCAAATTTTGGTCCTCCCGGCAAGGGGCCGGTGTTGAGAGAAGGAATGACCCTTGCCATTGAACCAATGGTTAATGTGGGGAGCTATAAGGTGAATATACTGGAAGACGGCTGGACAACGAAGACAGCGGATGGTAAACTTTCTGCACATTTCGAACATACGGTGCTTGTAGCAAAAAATCATCCCAAAATATTGACTAAATGGGCCTGAAGGGGGTATAATTTAAGTTTAAATGCCAAAGGAAGAGAACATAGAAGTCCATGGGACAGTTGTAGAAGCGCTTCCGAATGCCACGTTCAAGGTAGAACTTGATAATGGGCAGACCATCCTTGCTTATATTTCGGGCAAGATGAGGATACATTATATAAAGATATTGCCTGGTGACAAGGTTCTGGTGGAGCTGTCACCCTATGACCTAACAAAGGGAAGAATTACATACAGATATAAATAAAGTTGCGAGTTTCAGGTTACGGATTGCGGGGTTAGTTTAGTAAAGTAGAAGTGAAGTTCGCAAAACGTAACCCGTACCTCGTAATGATTTTTTGGAGGATGCATGAAAGTCAGGGCTTCTGTAAAACCAATATGCGCTAAATGTAAAATAATAAAGAGAAAAGGTGTTGTCAGGATAATCTGTGAAAATCCTAAGCACAAGCAGAGACAGGGATAAGGAGGTAAGATGGCAAGGATTGCTGGGGTAGACTTACCCAAGAACGAGAGAGTTGAGATAGGGTTGACAAGGATAATGGGAATTGGGAGGTCACTATCCAGGAAGATACTTGAAGAGGCCGGGATAAACCCTGATACACGAGTCAGAACCCTCCGCGATGATGAGATAGTAAAGATCCGCTCTGTTATAGACCGAGACTATAAAGTTGAGGGTGAACTCAGGAAAGAGATTTCCATGAATATAAAGCGGTTAATGGACATTGGTTGCTACCGTGGGATCAGACACAGGATGGGATTACCGGTAAGGGGTCAGCGGACAAAGACAAATGCACGTACAAGAAAGGGACCCAAGAAGACCGTGGTTGGAAAAAAGAAGGGAGGTAAATAATGGCAAAAGGTAAAAAGGGCTCCAAGAAGGAAAAGAAAAATATACCCTATGGTGTAGCCCATGTCCAGACAACTTTTAACAATACGATTGTTACCATTACAGATAAAGGCGGTAACGTTGTTTCATGGGCCACAGCCGGTAGTATCGGGTTTAAGGGATCAAGAAAGGGCACTCCTTATGCTGCTCAGATAGCGGCCGAGAATGCAACAAGAAGGGCCATTGATATGGGAATGAGACAGATCGATGTTTATATAAAGGGTCCGGGTGCCGGAAGGGAATCAGCCATCAGGGCGATACAGGCAACAGGACTGGAGATTAATATCATAAAGGACGTTACCCCGGTTCCTCATAATGGGTGCAGACCTCCAAAGAGGAGGAGGGTATAAATGGCAAGGTATACAGATTCATTATGTCGCTTATGCAGAAGGGAGGGAGACAAGCTCTTTCTTAAAGGAGATCGATGTTTTGCTGATAAGTGTGCTTTTGAGAGGAGAAAATATGTGCCGGGACAACATGGCACGAGAAGGACGAAGATAAGCGATTACGGACTTCAGTTGAGAGAAAAGCAGAAGGTTAAGAGGATATACGGGGTGCTTGAAAGACAGTTCAGAAACTACTTCCATGAGGCCCAGAGGAAAAGAGGTGTTACGGGAGAGCTACTGTTGCAGTTTCTTGAACTGAGACTTGATAATATAGTTTACCGTCTTGGTTTTGCATCAAACAGACGGCAGGCGAGGCAGATTGTCAATCACAGGCATATTCTTGTCAATGGCAGGGTCACCGATATTGCTTCATTCAGGGTGAAAGTAGGCGATGTCATTGAAGTAAAAGAGTCAAGGCGGGGTATTCCTTTGATTGAGGAGAGTCTTTCAAAAGTTGAACACAGGGGATTACCTGAGTGGCTTGAACTGGATGCCGAGAATTTCAGGGGTAAACTGATCAGCATACCGTCGAGAGAAGCGATAGGTCTTGATGTCAAAGAAAACCTGATTGTAGAGTTGTATTCAAAATAAAACCAATATATAAGATAAATACGCTAATTTGAAAACACGAAAACACGAGAATACGTTTATGTTTCCATGTAACGTATCACGTATAATGAAAAGGGAGGCCCAATGAGCTTGAAGATAAGAGGCTTTCAGTTTCCTGAGAAGATAGCCTTCGACGAAGAAACCCTTACCAATACATACGGTAAGCTTATAGCAGAACCATTAGAGCGTGGGTATGGTACAACCCTTGGTAATTCACTGCGGAGAGCGCTGCTTTCCTCTATTGAGGGTTCAGCGATTACTCAGGTGAGGATACCGGGTGTATTGCATGAATTTTCCACGATTAAAGGCGTTAAGGAAGACATGGTTGACGTTATACTCAACCTCAAGAAGATCAGGTTTAAGCAGTATGGTGACGGTAAGAAGGTTGCAAGGATAGACGTTACAGGGCCGAAGGATGTTACTGGTGCCGATATTCAATGTGAGGCAAATCTTGAAGTTCTCACCACTGATTTACCTGTTGCTACAGTTGACAAGAATGCAGAGTTTCACGCGGAACTCTATGTATCCAAGGGAAAGGGTTATGTCCTTTCAGAGATGAATAAAGAGAAGGAGCAGTCTGTAGATATCATTGCTATTGATAGTGTTTACAGTCCTATACGGAAAGTGAATTTCCGGGTTGAAAAGGCAAGGGTCGGCAGGGCAACGGATTATGACAGGCTCGTGCTTGAGGTCTGGACAGACGGAAGTCTCTCTCCAAAGAATGCCTTAACCAGGGCTTCAAGTATACTTATTGACCATCTCGACCTCTTTATTTTTGACGAGTCGGAAGAGGCATCCGAGGAAATATCGCATGATGCAGGTGATGTGTATGATGTTGGCAGTTCGGACTTCAACAGGAACCTCCTGAGGCCCGTGGATGAGCTTGAACTCTCCGTGCGGTCTTACAATTGTCTCAAGAATGCCAACATAAGTACCATAGCCGACCTGGTGCAGAGGACTGATCTGGAGATGCTCAAGACAAAGAATTTCGGCAGAAAATCACTTAATGAAATCAAGGAGATCCTCAGAACTATGGGTCTTAATTTTGGGATGAAGATTGATCCCGAAGTTCTGGAAAAGTATCAGACAGAGGGAGGTGCGGTAAAAGATGCGTCACAGAGTTCATAAGAAAAATTTCGGCAGAAATACACTTCAGAGAAAGGCACTCTTCAGAAACCTGATGGTCAATCTCTTCATGCATGAACGTATAGAGACCACTGTAACCAAGGCCAAGGCAATAAAGTCGCTGGCGGAAAAGGTGGTCACTCTCGGTAAGAAGGGAGACCTCCATTCAAAGAGAAGGGCACTGTCATATGTGCCCAACAGGGCTGCGATTGCAAAGTTGTTCAGTGAGATAGCCCCGAGGTTCAGTAAAAGAAACGGCGGCTATCTGAGAGTTGTCAAGACAAGAACGAGGCTTAAGGATCAGGCGCCGCTGGCAGTGCTTGAATTTGTAGATTATGAAGAGAGACAGGCAGCAGAACAAAAGACCACAAAAGAAGACAAGAAGTCATGAGTGATCTGCTTTTAACCCTTGGAATTATTTATGCATTATGGATTCTGCTTCAGACCATCCTCATCCTGCCAAAGACCGGATTGTCTACATGAGCACCGGACACCAGGGAGACGTGTTCTCCTCCTCCCAGCCCTTCTGAAGAGAGTAAAGAGAAGGTGGAAAAGGAAATATAGGATTCAGAAGTACCTGTTAATTTTGTGGGTTAATAGTATTTTGTCCTACTTTTTTCTCTTAAGACCATATTTTTTGGAAATTCTCAGCAGGATATTTTCTGAAGATCCAAAAAAAGATTTTTTGTTGTCTTCTGTTTTTAGTAGTCCCTCAAGTGCCCTTTCATTTGACGGTGAGAGTTCAAGAGCCTTTTTAAAGGAGTTCTGTGCCCTTGCCTTAAAACCAAGCATCAGAAAAACATGACCGAGTTCAGCGACATAATCGGCTTTTAGTGGATTAAGTTTAACGGCTTCATTAATAGCCTTTGCTGCTTCCTTGAACCTGTTCAGTTTGCTGAGTGTAAGGCCGTGATAGTAGTGATAACTTGCGGTGGAGTTGTCAAAATAGACTGCCTGGGCGAACAGGGTTACTGCATCGGAGTAATTTCTCATCATCAGTAATGTCCTTCCCTGATTAAACCTGGCTTTAGCCATTTCAGCCTTTGAAGCAGGTTTTTCTGATTTGACGGAAAGAGACCCGTCGTATTCCCTTTTCTTTGCCTCGTTGGAAAGGGTTTCGTATGCCTCGGTAGCGAATGAAAAGATTGTGTTTATTTTTTCCTTAATATCGTCTGAGGGCAGGGAAAAATATCTGTCCGGGTGAAACTCTTTTGCCACCTTGTAATATGCCTCCCTTATCTCCTCTTCAGATGCCCTCTCATTTATGCCCAGGATTCCATAATATCCGAGGGTCTTATAGTTGTTGTTCATTTCTTCAATCTTTTCCATGATTTCGTTATCTATCTCCAGCTCCTCTGCTGCCTGGACCGGACTTTCTGTTAATTCAATGGCTCCAATATTCAAAAGGGCATATATGGTCTTGAGTGTCTCTATGTCACTGGTTTGAGCGAGTGACAGTATATCCTTTATTGAGTGCTTGCCGTCTAAATAAGACAGAATCCTCCTGTCGGTGTCACTCATGGAAAGGTGTTGAACGAGTTCCGCCTGGTCTTTGGACAGACTCAGTTCCATATCCGGCGGGGGGCACTCCTCTTTTAAATACAGGAGGTCATTGACCTTTTT
>BDTQ01000274.1 GCA_002898135.1 bacterium BMS3Bbin07 | reverse complement strand
GCTCCCATGTAAAGGGACATATAAATGCCGGATATGCCGGGGCAATAAAGAACATGGCCATGGGTGGTGTAAGCTCCTCTCACAGAGAGTGCGGATGGAAATGCGGCAGGGGCTCCATGCATACCATCGGAGAGGGAGAGCTTACATGGAATATGGAGTTCTGTAACTACTGCATGCAATGCGTGGAGCTCTGTCCCCTTGAATTGCTTGCATTCAAAGATAATAAACTCAGGTGGGACAAGGAGCACTGCTGGAGATGCGGCCGCTGTGAAAGGGGATGTCAGGCAGGGGCCATCCACCTGCCGGGAGATGACGAAAGGTTCATGAGGGCCTTGGCAGAGGCTGCCATGGTTGTACTTAAAACCTTCAGGCCCGACAAGATAATTTACATAAACTTCCTCACCGAGATCCAGCCTGAGTGTGACTGCATGCCGGCAGCTGATGTGCCTGTTGTTCAGGACATCGGCATATTGTTAAGCAATGACATAGTTGCCATTGAACAGGCCTCCATTGACCTTGTTCTGAAAGAAAAGCACCTGCCGTCCTCCATGGCTGAAGAAATGGATGAAGAGGGCGATATATTTAAAGGGCTCCATAGTAAACCCTATGAATTACAGGTATCAGAGGCTGAACGTCTCGGCCTCGGCAGCAGACAATACGAGTTAGTCACTGTTTAATTAAGTAAGGCTCACCATCCTGTTAATCTGCAAAGAAAGGGAAAATACATGTTGATAGAAGAACGGCTCATGGAACTCGCAATAGAACTCCCTGAAGCGCCCACACCACTTGGCTCTTACACCCCTGCCCTGAAGACCGGAAATCTGCTCTTTCTCAGCGGAATATTACCCCTGAAGGACGGGGCCCTGCTTGCAGAGGGTATTGTTGGTAAGGATGTCGATATTGATACCGCAAGAGAGGCAGCACGCCGGATAGTGGTTAATGCCCTCGCAATCGTCAAGGAGACCTGCGGTCTCGAAAATATCAGCAGGTGCATCAGGCTGAACGGTTATATTGCCTCAGAGACAAACTTCCGTGAACAGCCGGCAGTACTGAATGCAGCCTCTGACCTGCTCAGGGAGATATTCGGAGCGCGCGGTGTTCACACAAGAACAGCCATCGGTGTCGCTGTCCTGCCAATGAACGCACCCGTAGAGATAGATTTTATTTTTGAGACAAACAACAAACGGGCAACCACAGGGGGTTGCCCCTACCGTGAACTTGTGACGATTTTTAATCCTGATATTCATCACCGCCGTTCCATTCGATTGAGGGGATATGATTATTCACAGGCGGGATTATATTTCATAACCATTTGCACACAAAACCGATCGTGTTTGTTCGGGGAGATTAAAGAAGGAGAAATGGTTTTGAATGATGCGGGCATAATGATCAAAACCGTATGGCATAAAATCCCGGAATATTATCATGAATTCAATATCCACGAATTTATTGTTATGCCAAATCATGTTCATGGAATCATTCAAACGATATCCAATCCCGTAGGGGCTGGCCCCTGTGCCTGCCCAATGTCTTGCCCAACCCGTGCCTGCCCTGATGTTGACGGGCAAATACAAAACGGGCAAATACAAAAAAGGATAGGGCAACCACGGGGGGTTGCCCCTACGATGACATTATCCGATATTGTACATCGGGTTAAAACATTAACCACAAAACGGTATACAGACGGGGTTAAAAATAATGATTGGCCTCGATTTAACAAAAAATTATGGCAACGCAATTATTTCGAGCATATTATCCGTGATGAAAAATCGTATTATCAGATATCAGAATACATACAAACCAATCCTCTGAAATGGCAGGATGACGAATATTATGCATAAAATCGAACCGTAGGGGCCGGCCCCTGTGCATGCCCTATCTGTTGCCGTCCTAAAACGAAGACAAACGAACGGGCAACCACAGGGGGTTGCCCCTACCATTCCGGAATTATGCGAAACAAAATATCCCGCCCATAGACTGTCAAACCTGATTTCTGCCATATCTGTTATAATATCTGTTCCATGCCTAAACCTGTAATCGCAATAATCGGAAGGCCCAATGTGGGCAAATCCACGCTCTTCAACAGAATGACCCGCACACACAAGGCCATAGTTGAAGACATCCCCGGTGTCACGAGGGACAGGATTTACGAGGAAGCCACCTATGACGAGAGGGAATTTATCGTCATAGATACGGGCGGCCTCTTTCCTGAGACAGATGAGGAGATTCTGATTCAGACCAGACAGCAGGCCATGTTTGCCATAGAGGAGGCTGACCTTATAGTATTACTCCTTGACGGAAAAGAAGGCCTTACAGAACTGGACAGACAGATTGTCGGCATGATGAGACCTGTAAACAAAAAGGTCCTCTTTGTGGTCAACAAAATAGACGCCCGCAACAGGGAGGACAGGCTCTTTGACTTCTATTCCCTCGGAGTCGATGAACTGATTCCCGCATCTGCAGCCACAGGGTACGGTTTTGCCGAGTTCATGGAAAAAGTTCTTGAAAACCTGCCTGAAAAAGAGGCTGTTGAAAAGGCCGTCGAGGGTCTGCCGGGAATTGCCATTGTGGGTAAGCCGAATGTTGGAAAGTCCACCTTTGTTAACTCCCTGCTTGGAAAGGATCGAATGATTGTAAGTAGTGAACCAGGGACTACACGGGATTCCGTTGACAGTATCTGTAAATATTACGGAAAGGAATACATCATCATTGATACCGCTGGACTACGCCGGAAATCAAAGATAGCAGACCACTCGCTGGAGAAATTCATGATTATCAGGGTGGTCAGGAGTATAGAGAGGGCCGATGTAGTACTCCTGCTCATAGACGCCCGCGAAGGCATATCAGAACAGGACCAGAAGATAGCGGCATTGATCAGCAGATATGGGAAAGGACTCGTCCTGCTCTTTAACAAGTGGGACCTCATTGAAGACCCTGACAAGAGGTATAAGGAACTCCTGAGGGAGGTTCACTGGAAACTGCGCTTTGTTGAATATGCCCCTGTCCTGACAATATCCGGACTCTCACGCAAGAGGATTACAAAGGTCTTTTCCATTGTTGACGAGATTATAAAAGAACGGAAAAAGCGTATATCCACCTCAGCCCTTAACAAATTCGTCTCAGAGATAGCATCGTTACTCCCAACACACAAGGGGAAAAAGACAAAAATATTCTACATGACCCAGACAGACATCGAACCACCGACATTTGTCCTGTTCGTAAACTATCCCCAGGTCTTCAAACCGGAACATGTCAGGTTCATAGAAAGACTCCTGCGGCAGAAGTATACCTTTAAAGGCACCCCCATAAGGGTTTTCATACGTCAAAGGAGCAAATGAGGAGGATTCATGATAGAACTTATAGGCAAAAACGTAGTAGTGGAAGCAAACGGTATAACCTATACCGGCAAACTCGTAGAGATAAGCGAGACAGAGGTACACCTCGAGACAGAGCTCGGATGGGTGACACTTCTGACGGAACACGTGGTTAATATCAGGGAGGCAGAGGACGACGATACGATTTTAGATTGACGATTGACGATTGAAAAAACGATTGTCAAATCATCACTCATAGTAAAACAGTCGATCGTCAATAATTCGTTAATCGTAAATAGTAAGTTGTCAATAGTTGAATAGTCAATGCATCGTGGCAAGGGGAAGAAATATCTTCTTTATCAGTTTCAATAGTCAATAGTCAACCTAAAGGTCCCCAAAGAGAAACTGTAAAAGTACGGCTCCCGCTATTGAGGCCGTCTCAGCCCTCAATATCCGTTTACCAAGCCCTGCACTGATAAATCCGGATTCTTTTGCCCCCTGAACCTCCTTATCAGTAAACCCTCCCTCAGGCCCTACCATGTAATAGACAAAGGAGCCGGGAATTGAATGTGGGGGATTGAAATCTTTCTTCTCACTTTCAGAAAAGATAATCCTGAGTGATTCATCCTCCAGACTGTCAAATATATCCTTCATCTTACAGACATCGTGAATCACCGGAACCAGCAGCCTTTCCGACTGTCTGGCAGCCTCTTCTGCCACCCTCTTCCAGTGTTCAAGCTTTCTGCTGAACCTGACCTGTGACCTCTCGGTCACCACAGGGAATATCTCCCTTACACCCAGCTCGGTCGCCTTCTGTATCACAAAGTCCAGCCTGTCCCCTTTCAAAAGGCCCTGAATGAGCACAAGGTGCAACGGAGATTCCGTATCTATGGGGCAGCTGCCAAGGACCTCGAGCAGGATATGTTTTTTCCCTACCTCCCGTACGCCGGTCTTTAAAGCAAGCCCCTGACCGTCCAGGACAATAACCTCATCACCCTTTGAGACCCTGAGTACATCCCTGAGGTATTTCAGGTTCTGATCCGTAACAGCCACTTCTCTGTCACCCGGACTTATTGAAGGAAGGATTATACGAGGCATGACAAATTATTTTAATTCGCGGCTAAGAGAAAAACTCCTTTAACTTCTCCATAAACCCTCTCTGAACCTCATCACCACTTAAGCTTGCAAACTCTTCAAGGAGTTCCTTTTGTCTTTTGTTGAGTTTTTTAGGTATATCAATATATATTCTGACTATCTGATTACCCTTTGAGTAACCTCCGAGCTTCGGCACTCCATATCCCTTAAGGACAAACTCCTTTCCCGAAGGCGTGTGGGGAGGTATTTTAATCTTCTCGTTGCCATAAAGCGTCGGCACCTCAATCTCCGCCCCAAGGACTGCCTGGGTGAAACTAACGGGAACATCGCAATAAAGGTTCAGCCCCTCACGTTTGAAGAACTTATGTGGTTTAACGGTAATAACTATATAAAGATCACCTGATGGACCGCCATTGGTGCCAGGTTCACCTTCTCCCGACATCCTGAGCCGTGACCCTGTATCAACACCGGGAGGCACCTTGACAGACAGTATCCTGAACTTCCTGACCCTGCCGTCTCCACCACATTCCGAACACGGAGTCGTGATAAACTGACCAGTCCCACCACACCTGCTGCACGTCCTTGTGACTGAAAAGAAACCCTGTTGAAACCTTCTCTGGCCTGCTCCGTTACAATCAGGACATGTTACGGGACCATGTCCCGGTTTGGCACCGGAACCTCCACATGCCTCGCAGATTTCCCAACTCGGCAGCTTGAGTTCTTTCTCGACACCCCTGACTGCCTCCTCAAGGGAAATGGTAAGGTCATATCTCAGGTCAGCACCCCGGGTTGCCCTGGCCCTGCCCTGTCCGGCAAAAGTTCCGAAGAAATCCCCGAATATATCCTCAAATATATCGGAAAAGTTTGAATTAAAAGGCCCAAAGCCGGCACCACCGCCGCCCATTCCTTCAGCAGACCCGAAACGGTCATAATTAGAACGCTTCTCGGGATCACTCAGGCAGGCATAAGCCTCATTGATCTCCTTAAACTTGTCCTCTGCATCCTTGTTTTCCGGATTCCTGTCAGGATGGTACTTCATTGCAAGCCTTCTGAAGGCCTTTTTCATCTCACCATCTGTAGCATCCCGGTTTACGCCCAGTATTCTGTAATAATCTTTCATATGTATTTATGTATGTTCAGGTATCGGGTTTCAGGTGACAGGTTTTAAACCTGCCACCTGTTATCCATTACCATTACCTACGATTTGTCCTTGTCAACGTCTTCAAACTCTGCCTCGACTACGTCTTCCTCGGCAGGCTTACCCCCGTCAGTCTTTTCCTCAGAAGCACCTGCAGCCTCCTGCTGTGCCTGGGCACCCTTATAGAGGTGTTCTGCGAGTTTATAGGAAGACTGGGTCAGCCGCTCAATCGCTGCCTTTATCTCTGCTGCATCAGTGCTTGTATCCTTGACTTTCCTGCAGTTTTCGAGGGCCTCTTCAATCTCCTTCCTCTCTTCCTCTGAAATCTTGTCCCCATAATCCTTCAAGGATTTTTCTACGCTATAGACAAGATTGTCTGCCTCATTTTTTGCCTCTGCGAGCGCTTTCTTCTTCCTGTCCTCTTCTGCATGTTCTTCAGCGTCACGGGCCATCTTCTTTATCTCTTCCTCGGTAAGGCCACTCGATGCAGTAATCCTTATAGACTGCTCCTTGCCGGTGCCAAGGTCTTTGGCAGAGACATGGAGTATGCCGTTTGCATCAATATCAAAGGTAACCTCGATTTGTGGCACCCCTCTTGGCGCCGGAGGTATTCCCACAAGCTCAAACACACCAAGGACTTTATTATCCGCAGCCATCTCCCTTTCACCCTGGAATATCTTGATGGTTACAGCTGGTTGATTATCGGTTGCAGTTGAAAAAATCTGACTCTTCTTTGTAGGAATCGTAGTATTTCTCTCGATTATCTTTGTAAAAACCCCTCCAAGCGTCTCAATTCCAAGTGACAGGGGGATGACATCAAGGAGAAGCACCTCCTTAACCTCGCCTTTAAGCACAGCCGCCTGAATAGCCGCCCCGATTGCAACCGCCTCATCAGGGTTAATGGTCTTGTTTGGATCTTTACCAAAAATCTTCTTCACAACCTCCTGCACCTTTGGTGTCCTTGTCTGTCCACCAATAAGCAGGACCTCATCAATATCTTTTTCTGTCAGCTTTGCATCTTCAAGTGCCCTCTTGCATGGACCTGCCGTTTTTTCAATAAGAGCTGAGACAAGCTGCTCGAATTTTGATTTGGTAAGCTTTATAACAAGGTGTTTGGGACCTGTTGCATCTGCGGTTATAAAGGGAAGGTTTATCTCTGTCTCCAAAGCAGTAGAGAGCTCTATCTTTGCCTTTTCAGCAGCCTCCTTTAACCTCTGCAGAGCCATTTTGTCCTGTTTCAGGTCTATCCCCTGGTCCTTCCTGAACTCCTCTACCATCCAGTCTATAATCCTGAGATCAAAATCGTCACCGCCAAGAAACGTATCCCCACTTGTAGAATGCACCTCAATAACACCCTCGCCTATCTCAAGGATGGATATATCGAAAGTGCCTCCACCAAGGTCATATACAGCAACCTTTTCTTCTGCCTTTTTATCGAGTCCGTAAGCAAGGGCTGCTGCTGTAGGTTCATTAATTATCCTCAGGACATTCAATCCAGCTATCTTCCCGGCATCCTTGGTTGCCTGTCTCTGGCTGTCATCAAAGTAGGCAGGCACAGTTATCACGGCATCGTTAACAGGCTCGCCAAGATAGTCCTCTGCAGCCTGTTTCAGTTTCTGCAGGATCATTGCAGATATCTCCTGCGGAGAATATTTCTTGCCGCGTGCCTCTACATGGGCATCCCCGTTAGGGGCCGGAACAATCTTATAAGGCAGCCTCTTCATTGCCTCCTTGACTATTTCGGAATCGTACTTCCTGCCCATAAGCCGCTTTATTGAGAATATCGTATTCTCGGGATTCGTAATGGACTGACGCTTTGCAATCTGGCCAACCAGCCTTTCACCCTTTTCAGTAAAGGCAACTACCGAGGGTGTTGTACGGCTTCCCTCCTGGTTTGGTATCACTACTGGCTCACCACCCTGCATAACGGCCACAACAGAATTTGTTGTCCCAAGGTCTATTCCAATCGCTTTCCCCATAATATTTATTCCTCCTTCTTTATTTCTTTAGTTTATTCAGGGTGTTCCTCGTGGATACTCTCATCCCTCACAACATTATTACTTAATTACTCATCTTCATTACTTAACTTATCTTCGGGTTTGGTCTTCTTGGAAACTGCTACAAGCGATGGTCTTATAGTCCTGTCCTTTAGCATATATCCTTTCCTATATTCTTCAACTACGGTCTTGTCGTCAAGGTCGCTTCTCTCTACCTGGCTCATTGCATGATGATAAGCAGGGTCAAACGGCTTTCCAACTGCCTCTATCTCACTGATACCATACTTGTTCAATACCTTCCTGAACTCCTTCAGCGTCAGTTCAACTCCCTGAATAAGGCTCTCAGCAGAAACTTCCTTTTCAGCATGCTGTATGGCCATCTCGAGATTGTCAAGCACTGTCAACAGATCCTGAAGAAGTGGCTCAGTGCCGTATTTCAGCATTTCTTCCTTATCCTTCTGAACCCTCTTTTTAAAGTTCTCAAACTCTGCATAAAGTCTGATGTATCTCTCCCTGCTCTCAGTTAATTCAGCCTCCAACTCCTTTACCCGCTCTTCAGGCGGCTGCTCAACCGGCACCACATCTTCAGGCCCCTCTTTTTTCTCCTCTACAGGGTGCTCTTCCTTTATTTCCAGATCTTTTATCTCCCTTTTCTCCATTCATGACCTCCTTCATCTAAAATTTCCGTTAGGAATCTTGCAGTTACATCCACAAGTGATATGGCGGAAGAGTAATCCATCCTTGTAGGCCCTATTATCCCAACGACTCCTGCGGGCTTGTCCCCCTCTTTATATGTTGATGTAATGATACTCAAGGTCTTCATCTCTTCAACTCTATTTTCCGCACCGATTACAACCTGAACCCCCTCCGCATCGGCAAGACTGTCTATCAATTTTATAACTGCATGTTTATCTTCTATCGTCCTTGATATCTCCTTTATCTTCTCTATGTCGGAAAACTCGGGCAGCTCCAATATCTCGGTGAGGCCCGAGATAAAGACATTGGCCCCATAACAGGACATCACATCTCCGCAGAGGCTTAGTGCCTGTGATATAAGTGTATCGCACAGCTCCTTGTCCTTTGCCATCTCTTCAAGGAGACGCTGCCTTATCTCCTTTATAGTATACCCTGAAAACTCCCGGTTGAGATAACGGGCAATCTTGTTCAGGTCATTCCGTGAAAAAGAAAAATTGTTTTTAAGAATCTTATGTTTAATTATACCTTCATTGGTAAATAAAATTACAGCTATTCTGTCATCACTGTAAGGAATAAGTTCAATGCGTCTCAGAGTGCTGCCGTCCGGCCCTGGAGAGACGGCAATACCAAGGTAGTGGGAGTGGATCGAAAGGGTCCTTGTTGTCTCGTCCAGCAGAGTATAAATATCTTCCCGTAAGTCCTCCAGCCTCCTGGTCAATGAGTCAATAAGGCCCTTGTGGCAACAGACATTCTCATCCATAAGATTCTCTACATAGAATCTGTAACCCTTGTCAGTAGGTACCCTGCCCGCTGAGGTATGAGGCTGGCTCAGGAACCCCAGTTCCTCCAGGTCTGCCATAATATTTCTGATCGTGGCAGGAGAAAACTCCAATGAATATTTCCTCGTTACATACCTTGAACCAACAGGGTCAGGGTTGTTTATATAACTATTTATAACAGCCCAGAGAACTTTTATGCTCCTCTCGTCAAGCATCTGGAGCTTTCACCTCAATGAATGGAATTTTTCTTTTTAACATATTCTATTAAACATACGCAACCATGGAAATTTCGTTTTGATGTTAATGTAAGGGATATGTATCTTTTAATCATAATCTGCTTCTTTGCTGCAATGCACCTGTTTAGCACTCATTAGCTTAGAGTGCTAATAATTTAACAATTATTCTGTATACCTGTCAAGCCTCTCCTTTTCGCTTGCCAACACCCATGCCAAGCGGTTAAATTAAACCTGCATGATTGGCCGGAGATTAATCAAAAAAACAGAGGCGCTGCTTGTAAAAGAAGAGGGAACTGTATATAAAGACCCCGGTGGCAGGGTTAATGTATGCCTTGCATATCCAAACACCTACCGTGTCGGGATGTCCAGCCTCGGGTTTCAGGGCATATACTCAATCCTTAATGCAAGGGACGACACCGTATGTGAAAGGGCTTTTCTGCCAGATGAAGCTGACCTGAAGGAGTTTGAGCGTACGGGTTCTGAGCTCTTCTCACTTGAGTCAAGGAGGCCCCTTAACAGGTTTGATATAGTAGCCTTCTCCGTATCCTTTGAAAATGACTATCCATCCATCCCGCAGATGCTGAGACTTGCACGAATAGGCGCCTTCCGCTCAGTGCGTAAGGAGGGGGACCCCGTACTCCTTCTTGGAGGGGTATGTGCGATGTTTAACCCTGAACCCCTTTCAGATTTTTTTGACCTCATATTCATAGGTGAGGCAGACAGCAGCCTTGACGAACTCATAGAGGCCTATAAAGGGGCTGAAGATAAAGGGTCATTTCTCAGGGCAATCTCCGAAAGAGAGGGTTTTTATGTGCCGGGGGGTTATGAGGTCTTATACTCTGATGACGGGAAGATAGAAGAAAGAAGAACTACAGGGGACTTCCCCCGGACAATAAGGAAGAAGACGGAGAGAGTACTGAACGGCAGCCTCAGGCCGGCCATCACCACACCGGAGACGGAGTTTTCAAATATGTATCTCATTGAGGCCATGAGGGGATGTGTCTGGAGTTGCAGATTCTGCGTTGCCGGACATATATATAATCCTCCAAGGCATAAGGATATAGGGATACTGAAACAGGAGATAGACCTTGCCATGAAGACTACCGGCAGGGTCGGCCTGATTGGGCCCTCACTTACCGACTACCGTTATGCAACAGAGGCCCTGCAGATAGAGGGTGTGGACTTCTCCATTACCTCCTTGCGGGCAACACCAAAGGCAGAAAAACTCCTCTCCCTCATGAAAGGACACCGCAGCATATCAATAGCACCGGAAGCGGGCACCGAACGTTTAAGAAGGATAATCAACAAGAGGATCACTGAGGAGGATATCATGGAAACGGCAGAACTGATACTCCGGCATGATATTCATACCCTCAGGCTCTATTTCATGATTGGTCTGCCTTTTGAGACAGACGAGGATATAAACGGGATAATCGATCTTGCCAAAAAGATCCGCTCACTCAACACGCGGGGCACCATAGTCCTGAGCACAAGCACCTTTGTTCCAAAACCTTTTACACCCTTCCAATGGCATCCCATGACAGCAGAGAAGACAATCAAGGCCAGGCTGAAGATGATCAAGTCAGGCCTGAACATAAAGGGGATCAGGGTATTTCACGACGTGATAAAATACGCCTTTATGCAGGGTGTGTTTTCAAGGGGTGACAGGAGGCTCTCCATGGTCCTGCATGATATGAAAGAACCCGGCAGGTGGAAAGAGACTCTCAGGGATGCCGGACTGGACCCTGACTTTTATCTCTTCAGGGAAAGGTCGTTTGAAGAGATACTGCCATGGGACTTTATTGATGCAGGCATTTCAAAGGAGGCCCTGTGGGGGGAATATATGAAGGCACGGGAGTCAGCGGGCCTTCACTGAAGAGAGAATGGCCAGCCCCAGGATAAACAGTACAAGCACTGAAAGCACCGCAGGTCTCTGACTCCCTGCAGCAGATGAGATCATACCAAAAAGCACCGGACCGATTATCGCTGACGTCTTTCCTGCAAAGGCATAAACACCAAAATATTCCCCCTCCATGCCCGGAGGTATGAACCCTGAAAAAAGGGCCCTTGACGCAGCCTGCACACTCCCAAGCCCCAGACCGGCCATCGCGGCTATGCCCCAGAAGAACCGCTTGTCATCCACCAGGTATGCACACACTGTAACTGCAATCCAGAGTAAAAGGGAGAGGACAACCACCTTCTTTGCCCCCCACCTGTCAGTGGGAGTTGAAAGGGCAATTGAGCCAATCAGTGCAGTAACCTGCACAAGGAGGTATAGAAAAACGAGTTCGGAACCTGTAAAGGATAGTGTAACCGCTGCATAAATACCTGAAAACACTATAATGGTATTTACTCCATCCTTGTAGAGCCAGTATGCAAGAAGGAATCTCCTCACTTTTTTTATTCGCAAAACCTCTCTCAATAATCTCAGGGTGTTCTTTATCCCCACAAGCGCTGACCTACGGGGTGACCCTGACGGCCTGTCCGAAGGCAAAAAATAAAAGGCAGGGAGAGAGAAGAGGAGATAGAATATCGAAACCATTGGCCATGAAAAACGGATCACCCCGTTTTTTATAAAAAGCATGGCTATAAGAAGGGCAAGTACCGAACCCGCGTAACCAAGGCCAAACCCCCACCCCGAAACCCTGCCCTGGTGGTCTTTTGGTGCAATATCAGGCAGATAGGAGTTATAAAAGACGAGAGAACCTTCCATAGCAATATTTGCAATGATGATAAGCAAAAAGGCCTCAAAGACCATACCCTTTTCAATAAAGAGCAAAAGCCCGACTGCAACCACACAAACAAGGGAATAAGCCACAAGCAGACGTTTTCTCATACCCGCATAATCAGATATACCGCCAACAACAGGAGAAGTAACAGCCACAAGCAGCATACTGAGAGAGATCGCCCTCCCCCACCAGAGGTCTCCATCTGCCGGTGTTTCAGCAATCACCTTCACAAAATAAACAGGAAATATTACTGCAGCAATCACCGCAGAATATGAGGAGTTGGCAAAGTCATAAAGACACCAGCTTAGTATCTGACGTTTGTTTTTCATGAACAGGAAATTTTCTATCCGCTTCAGGAAATTACTGTCCGCAGATTACGCAGATTTTCGCAGATTTAAAGAGAAAAACAATATTGTTTCAGAATTTCCAAAAACAAGACCCTGAAATAAATTCAGGGTGACATCTTTCAAGGCTTTTAATTTATCATAAACTCAATTTTTCTATCTGTCATTCCGGCTTGC
>BDTQ01000273.1 GCA_002898135.1 bacterium BMS3Bbin07 | reverse complement strand
TCATCAACCTGCCCTGAGGGGAATCCCTGTCGTTTATACGCCTGAAAAGCCCAGCCTGTATTAATCCTTCAAGCCTTTTTTCAAACACGGACTATTTTACCAGAAGTGGCCACAGATTGTTTGCTCCATCACTCCAGTCCTCCACTCCTCCATCTTTTTGACCCAACAGGGCAAGTATGCTATACTTTATGAAAATTATGATATAATGGTCTATAGTTATGTATCCTCAGAACCTGCTCAGGAAACAGGTAGTTAATGAGAGGAAGAAGCAGTCGATAGTCTGCTTTACCGTTCTGCTGATGTTTATCTTTTATCTGGCCTGGGTACTCTTGTTTGATGAAGATGGCGTTGTAAAGTTTTTTGAACTCAAGGCAAGACGCACAGCGGTAATCGAGGAGGTTGCGGAGCTGCAGAAGGAGAATGTAAAGCTGAATGAGGAGATAACGTTGCTGAAAGAAAACCCCTTCTACATAGAAAAACACGCCCGTGAAGATATGAATCTCTCCAGACCTGATGAGTATATCTTCATTTTTGACAAATAACCCCCGCATGGAGGCAGTATGGGAAAAAAGAAGTCTGTTCTTATTGTAGATGACTCTCTCACTGTCAGGAGGTTAGTAGAAGTGGTTCTGTCAAGGGAAGGCTATGAGGTTTATACCGCCCCTGATGGTGACGAAGGACTTGAAATCGCAAGAAAGGTCATACCTTCAATAATACTCGTTGATTTTGTAATGCCCAGGATGAACGGGTATAAACTCTGCAAACTCATACGTTCCGACCGCAAACTGAAGGATATTCCCCTGATACTGATAACCTCCAAGGGGGAGGATGTAGGGCAGTCCTTTGAAGAGAAATTTTGTGTCCTCCATTATTTCCAGAAGCCCTTTGAACCCGATGAGCTTATAGAAAAAATAAACGAGGTTCTGGGGGTTCAGGAAGGGGCGCCTGATAAAACGGTTACCTCTGCACCATTGGATACAGATGGTGAATTGATAGAAGGCATAGACAAACTGTTACGTTATTATTTCGAGAAAGAATTCAGGGTACTGCTTAAAACCCTCATGGTTGAAGTCCTCAAGGAGACCGAGGTTGCCCGTTCTACCGGACTGATAATCTCAGGTGAGCTGAGGTATCTTACAGTTGCAGATGTCCTGCAATTCACAGGAATGCTGAATCTATCAGGCAGACTCTCGGTAGTCTCATCGAATCTCAACTCCGAGATCTACCTGGAGAGGGGACAGATTGTCTTCTCCACCATAAGCAAACCCGGGTACAGGACATTTCTAACAGACCTTCTCGTTGAAGAAAAAAAACTGAAAAAGAAGGATTTAAAAAGCATTGTCGCCGAGGCAAAAAAACAGAACCTGCCGGTGGGAAGGGTACTCGTCCAGAAAGGCTCTATTACAGACGATGAACTTATGGGATACCTGAAACGCCTGACTGAAGACGCAATATTTCATACGCTCGCAGCGACTTCCGGCCACTTTTATCTCGAAGAGACACCCCTGCCCCTGAACCTGAGTGACATAAAATTCAGGCTATCAACGAGTGCAACCATTCTTGATGGGCTCAGAAAGCTGGATGAAAGCAGGCTTGCTGCAGAGATATTCAGAAGTGACGATATGATCCCCCTGAGATTAATAACCAATGAGGATGCACTTGAGGGCATTAACCTTGAGGATAAGGAACTCAGAATATTCTCACTCATTGATGGTAAAACGAGATTGAAGGATATTATAATTAAAAGCAAAATTGATGAACTGGAGGCAAAGAGGATTTGTTATTCCCTGCAAAAAATCGGGCTGTTAAAGATAAAGGATGAGAGGAGGTGAGCTTAGAATGGCAAGGATTCTCGTAGCAGAAGACAGTATTACCGACCTTCAGTTTATAAAAAATGCCTTAAAGGAGACCGGTTATGAGATACTGACCGCATCAAACGGAGATGAGGCCGAACAAAAGGTGAGGTCGGAAGTGGTGGATCTGATAATACTTGATGTGGTTATGCCTAAAAAAAATGGCTTCCAGGTATGCAGGTCTCTTAAAAGAGATGAAAAATACAGACACATCCCTATTATTCTGATTACATCCAAGACACAGGACAGTGACAGATTCTGGGGATTAAAGCAGGGAGCTGATGAATATGTTACAAAGCCCTTTGAGCCAACAGATCTCTTAGAGGCGGTAAAAAAACACCTCACGAGTAGATAACAGTGAAATTCAGTCCAATGAGGAAGACATTGCAAAATGGTTGAAAATATAGAAAACTCAGGCACTCCGAAAGAGGAGTATGCTACTCCTGAATTAAAGGCCTGTATATTTTCCGTCGGCGGTCAGGAGTTTTCAGTTGACATGGGCTATCTAAAGGGAATAGCAGAGCTTTCAGATATCTCACCCCTGCCTCTCAGTCCCCCCTACATAGAGGGGCTTACATCCCTGAGAGGAGAGGCCGTGCCCGTTGTGAATCTCGCCACCCTGAAGGAGCTTCAGGAAGAAAAGGCTACAGAGCGGTGGCTGATAGTGCTTGAGGTGGAGAGGACTCTTTTTGGAATTATTGCAAACGAAATGCCGGATCTGGCCGCAGATTACAGAGGTGAGTTTATCAATATCCCGGAATTTTTTGAAACACACAGGTTGAGGTAATGGCAGAAAAGGGTTTACGCGATTTCTTTCTTGCAGAGGCGGAAGAACACTTGGTTGTCCTTGAAAAAGGATTCCTTAAACTGGAAAAGAACCCTTCAGAACTTTCCGGCATACAGGAGCTTTTCAGGGCTGCTCACACCATTAAGGGTTCCGCTGCACTTGTCAAACTTGATACCACAAGCAAGGTTGCACATAACCTCGAAGATGTCCTTGAGTCAATCAGGGACGGCAATACCCCCGTTACCAGACCGGTCATTGACTGGCTTCTCCATACCCTTGATGCCATAAAACTCCTCATATCGGAAATAACACTTGGAAATCCTGAAATAAGAGAAGTTGCCGCTGAAGTCGAGGAAAGCCTTAAAGAAATCCTTTCAGGGGAAGAGACTGCAAAGAGTATCTCTGTTAAGAAAGAAAAGGCTGTACCCGAAAAGAGGCAGGTGCCACGGAGAAAAGAGGACGTCGAGGTTCTGTCGAATTACGTCAGAGTTCATGTCGACAATATAGAACAGATGATGAACCTCGTAGGTGAATTAACAATCCTGAAGAACTATCTACTTTCCGAAACCGGGGAGATATTGGACCTCAAAGATGAAATCGAGTATGCCGGCAGCAGGTTAACAAAGGAAATAGATGACTTCAGCAGTAAATACGCTTACTCCATTCCGGACAAGATTACATATGTGGATGCCCTTCTTGAAGATTTCAGGGAACTTGAGTTTGACAGGTATGATGAGCTGAATCTCTTTACCCACAAGCTCCACGAGATAATGGATGATATAACAGAGGCACTTAAG
Organism: bacterium BMS3Bbin07; assembly: GCA_002898135.1. GTDB lineage: Bacteria > Nitrospirota > Thermodesulfovibrionia > Thermodesulfovibrionales > JdFR-85 > BMS3Bbin07. The sequence goes on along the minus strand of BDTQ01000273.1, from coordinate 2,083 downwards.
GACTCCGCCGATTTCCTTGTAAGGTTTTCGGATCATATCAGGATGATCGACAGGATCAATATGGATATGAGAGAGATCGTTTCCCGCTCAAGGATGGTAGAAGCCGGCCGGCTCTTTCAGAGGTTTACAAGAACAATCAGGGACCTGGCACACCGTTCAAACAAAAAGGTCAGATTCATTGTAAGTGGCTCGGAAACCCGCATCGACAGGGTAATCTTTGAACGGCTGTTTGATCCGCTTTTACATATAATCCGTAATGCAGTCTCTCATGGCATAGAGGATCCAGCGGAACGGGTCTCGAAGGGCAAGCCAAAAGAGGGGAGAATCTCCCTTGTTGCAAGAAGAGAGGGCAACAGTGTTGCAATCGATGTAAAAGATGACGGACGTGGCATTGATCTTGGTGCGGTATACAAAAAGGCTGTAAGGCTTGGAATGCTGCAAAAGGGTGAACGGCTTACCAAGGGGCGGCTCCTCGGCATCCTTTTCAATCCCGGGTTTACTACGCTTGAAGAGACGGATATGACATCAGGGCGAGGAGTGGGGCTGGATGTGGTGAGGGAGACTATTGCGGAAATCAACGGGAAAATAAGTGTTGCAACATCCGAAGGGAAAGGAACGATCTTCAGGATAAGACTCCCCCTCACCTTTATAATTGTCAACACGGTAAGATTCACTGCTGGCGGTATCGAGTTTGTTGTTCCATCAAGCCTTATTCAGGAACTGATTGAGGTTGACTACAACCCGGATGCAGAAACCATACCCCTGAGAGGAGACCATGTGCAGGCAAAAGACCTCTGCAAACTGCTGAGACTCAATCCTGAAGGCAGGGGTTCAAAGATACCCGCGATTGTATTCAATCTTATGCCCGGCACGCAGGTAGCCCTTCTGGTAGATGAGATAACAGGGCAGGAAGAGACGGTCATCAAGCCACTCGGGAAATTTCTTGAAGGCCTGAAATACTACTCTGGTGTGAGCATTTCAGCAAGGGGAAGACTGATGCCTGTCCTTAATCCGGTGACATTGCTTGAACGGCCTGTTGAGACGGAATTCCTGCAGCCCGAGCTAAGAGAGGTGGAGCGGAAACAGAATATTCTGATAGTGGATGATTCCCTGAGTATCCGCAAATTTGTAAGCACCATCCTCCAGCAAAAGGGATACAGGGTACATTCCGCTTCTAACGGCATGGAAGCACTTGCAGTAATTGATGAACATCCTGTCGACCTAATCATCACAGATCTTGAGATGCCGGTCATGCACGGTTATGAACTCTTAAGAGAGCTCCGGAGGAGAGGACTTTCTGAAAGCATCCCTGTCGTGATACTGACATCAAGAGGGAGTGAGAAACACAAAGATAAGGCCGCTTCACTTGGTGCAAAAGAGTATCTGGTGAAACCCTTTGAAGAAGAGTCGCTGCTGGAAACAGTGAGAGGGTATCTGAAAACTACTCAATTCAGATAAACCCGGCCCCGGAACGAACCTAAACCGTCTCTCCTTCCTCTGATACCCTGAATTTCTCAACAGATGAGAGCAGTTCTTTTGAAGAACCGGAAAGCTTCTCGGAAATTTGCGTTGAATCCTGAACCAGTTTTAGCATCTCAAGAGAGATGTTGTTGACAGACTCCATTGAAAGGACAACATCGCCTGTCATCTCCCTCTGAATCTGTGATAACTGGAATATCTCCGAGACGATACCCTTTGTTTTGTCAACAGAACCTTCTATATCCGTAAAGGCGATACCTGTTTCAGACGCAAGTACAGACTGCTTCTCGACTATTTCAGTCTCGTCTTCAAGTGATGTGGTTATTTCACTTGCCTCTGTCTGTATTGCACGTATGATATTGGTTATCTGTTTGGTTGCCTCTGCCGACTTGTCTGCAAGCCTTCGTATCTCTTCAGCGATAACCACAAAACCCTTGCCTGACTCGCCGGCCCTTGCTGCCTCAATCGAGGCATTCATTGCCAAAAGGTTTGTCCTTGACGCAACCTCTGCAATAAGGCCTCAAATGGTTCCGATCTCTATAATCCTCTCAGCCAGCATCTTCATCTTCTTATTGATGGTTTGAACCGTTGCCCTGACAACTTT
>BDTQ01000272.1 GCA_002898135.1 bacterium BMS3Bbin07 | reverse complement strand
TATGATTCAGAGGAATGTGACATGTTTATTGCTGCTATTACAGGGACTGACAGATTGCACCATTATCTTTGGGCTGCCCTGGATGACGCATCCCATCCGCAACATGAGTTTTTTATAAGTTTTTATCAGGAGCTGGACAGGTTTATAGGTGCTTTTTATGAGAAGATAGATTCCGAGATACCATTTATTATGTTATCTGATCACGGATTTACGACTATAAAAAAAGAGGTCTATCTGAACGTCTACCTAAAAGAGAAGGGTTATCTGAGGTTCAATAAGAAGGAGCCGGAATCTTTTGAGGCTTTGGACCGTGAGTCAAAGGCGTTTGTCCTTGATCCGTCAAGGGTGTATATCCACCTGAAGGATAAATTTGCTCGTGGCTGTGTTGAAAAAAACAGTTACGAAGACCTCAGAAATGCAATTAGAGAGGACCTGCTATTGCTGAAAATAGATGGAGAGAGTGTTATAAAGGATGTCTTTTTCAAAGAGGAGTTATATAACGGGGAATGTTTTCCTGAAGCCCCTGACATAGTTGTGTTGTCCGCTGAAGGGTATGACCTGAAAGGATCTATAAGGAAGAACGAGCTGATCGGCAGCGGGGGGCCATTTACCGGAGGGCATACACGGGGGGATGCCACCTTTTATATAAACAGGCCTGCAAGTTGTGATGCACCTGATATAATCGATGCAGGAGTTACTGTATTAAAATTGGTTGACATTAATACAGACGGACTTGATGGGAACCCACTGGTGTAAGAAAGTAGTTTTAGCGTATCAAGGAAAATTAACCATCCCGAAAGCTTTCGGGAAGACAGTGAGTTTAAAAAGATGAAATTTCTGTTCTTTCTCTGTGACTCGGTGTCTCAGTGGTTAAACAAGATATTTCTTTCTCTGAAATTGGTTACAAATGGAAAAACTATTAATAGTTGAAGACACTGAAGAGATAAGGGAGCAACTTAAGTGGGGATTTAAAAAAGAGTATTCGATCCTCCTTGCAGAAGACTGCATTAGCGCCCTCTCACTCTTTAAGAAGCATCAACCAAAAGTGGTAACCCTTGATCTGGGCCTGCCGCCTCACAGGGACGGAACAGAGGAGGGGTTCAGGTCTCTTGAGGGGATACTTAAGATTCATTCCTTTACCAAGGTTATAGTAATAACAGGAAATGATGATAGAGAAAATGCCCTCAGGGCTATACAGACCGGGGCATATGATTATTATCAAAAACCGATAGACCTCAAAGAGTTGGGGGTCAGTATAAGCAGGGCCTTTCACCTCTATAACATTGAAGAAGAAAATCGCAGTTTGCGGCATGCCCTTGATAAGAAGGCGATTAAGATGGGTGGTATGGTGGGGCAGTGTCCTGCGATCTCAGAGGTATTTTCAACTATCAGGAAGGTGGCGCCATCTGATGTTTCGGTGCTGATTCAGGGTGAAAGCGGTACAGGCAAAGAACTGGTAGCAAGGGCCATACATTCATTGAGCCTGAGAAAGGACGGCCCCTTTATTCCGATAAACTGCGGCGCTATCCCTGAGAACCTTCTTGAGTCGGAACTCTTCGGGCATGAAAAGGGGGCATTTACAGGAGCCAATACCCAGGTGCCGGGAAAGGTTGAATATGCCCGGAAGGGGACTCTTTTTCTTGACGAGATAGGTGAGCTGCCCGCCAATCTTCAGGTAAAGCTGCTACGGTTTCTACAGGAGAAGACCCTTCAGCGTGTAGGAGGGAGGGTAGATATTGAGGTGGATACAAGGATAATTGCTGCTACAAATGTTGATATAGCAGAGGCTATAGAAAAGGGACTATTCAGAGAGGACCTCTATTACAGGATAGGTGTTTTAATGATTAAACTCCCGCCGTTGAGGGAAAGGGGAGGGGATATAATGCTTCTTGCCAACCTCTTTCTGATGAGATTCAGCGAGGATTTCAGGAAAAAATTGAAGGGCTTTAGTGCTTCCTCGATAGATATGCTGCAGTCCTACGAGTGGCCCGGTAATGTGAGAGAACTCGAAAACAAGATTCAGAGGGCAGTTGTTATGGCTGAGGGGTCAGTTGTAGAACCTGAAGACCTTGGGTTTAAAACACGTTTGGGCCAAAGTGTCTCCACATTTGCAGGCATGACTCTTAGAGAGGCAAGGGACAGGGTCGAGAGAGACATGATATTTGCTGCTATCGAGAAGCATAATGGAAACATAGCAAGGGCTGCCGGAGGGCTTGGTGTCAGCAGGCCAACCCTCTATGACCTTATGAAAAAGCATGGTCTTTATAGTGCGTCCTGAAGCTCCCGCAGTACCATTTCAAGTGCCGCAACTACCTTGGGGTCATAGATGGTGACTGAGCCGTTCCTGATTTCCTCCAGTGCCTGATCCCATGGGAGGGTTTCTTTATATGGCCTTTCTGTGATCATTGCACAGAAGGCGTCCACTACGGAAAGGCTCCTTGAGATTAAGGGTATGTCATCGCCTTTTAATCCATCCGGATATCCGCTGCCGTCGTATCTCTCATGATGGTGCAGGATTGCCGCCTTAACATACTCGGAGAATTCGAAACTATTGAGCAAGCCCACTGTGGTATAAGAGTGGACTTTTAGTATGCGATGCTCTAATGGTGAGAGTTCTTTCTTTTTCAGTATGCTGTCATCAATAAGCATAAGACCGAGGTCGTATATCATGGATATGTATATAGCTGCACTCCTGTCTTCCTCGCTTACCCCCAGCTTATACATTATCCTGGACATCAGTTCCTGAATGAAGCGGTTCTTCTTGTGGTACTTCTTCTCAGCATTTATAAGACTGTCAAATGAGCTGATGAATTGCTTGAAGTCATCCTTACTGTAATCATTGCTGTATAGTTTTTCAATAAAGTGCGAGATTCTTTCGCATAGTAACGATGCAATGGAAAGGTCCTGCTTTGTGAAGGGTTCTGCTGTTTTCTTGTTGTTAAGGTTTAGCACCCCTATTACTTTATCATGCGTCTTCAGGGGTAGAGAGAGGAGGGATTTTGTATTATACTGCAGAATGTTCTTTTTTTCAAAGCGTGGGTCGCTTTCTATGTCCTCAATTAATAGTGGTTTGCCTTCGAGGGCGACCCAGCCAGCAACCCTGTCTCCCAGCTTTATCCTTGTCCGCTTTATAACGTCCTCATCCAGTCCCCTTGCGCTCTTTATCCTGAGTTCACCCGTTAATTCATTACTAAGCATTATTGAACATATATTAAGGCCTAACAACTCTGATATAAACTCTATGAACAACTCCATAGTGGTATCAACAACAGCCTCTACATGTTCTCTTTTACTCTTGGGAATGGTAATGGATACAAGGAAAGCATCCTCGGTATTTTCTGCTGCAAGGTTCCATTTATGAAACTCAGCGACCCTTTTTGCAAGGTAAAGCTTTAACTTTTCTTCAGGCTGGTCCGTATGGAAGAGGTGCCTTGAGTTAATGAGATAAGGCAGGATTGCCTGTGGCAGCCTCCTGGAGAGGGTCATTTTTACCCTTACAAAATCATCCTCATCTGCTGTAATTACTATGGACTCACCCCTTTCAAGGTAGTAACTTAATCCTTCTATCAGATTGATGAAAAATTGTACAACCCGTATCTTGTCTCCAACAATGTCCGATATACCATCTTTTATGTCTATCTTCAGTTGCAGATTTTTTCGTGCGAGTATAACCTTCAGAGACTTTGAGTTTAATATCTCATCCAGGATGTCTGCAAGATTTATAATGCTTTTTTTTACTATCCGTACCTCGTCTTCAAGTCTGAGAAAATCAAGCAGGTTTTCAACAATGGAGATGAGCTTGCCGGTCTCATTTGAAATAATATTATGAAATTCCTTTTGTTCGTCCTCTGCCATTTTTACGGATTGCTGTAGATAGTATATGGCTCCCTTGATTGAATTAAGGGGTGTGCGCAGTTCATGGGAGATATTGGCAATGAATTCAGTCTTTGCTACATCTGTCTCTATAAGCTTCCTGTTAATATTCTCAAGTTCAGTAGCCTTTAACTTCAGTTGCTTCATCAGGAAGGCATTTTCAAGGGCAATGGCTGCCTGGTTCGCAATAATTGTGATAAGGTCGAACTCGTCTTCTGTAAAAGATGTCCCGTCCCTTTTGTCGTTTATGTTGAGGACACCATGCAGTTTGTTCTTGCTTACGATTGGACATGAAATAAAAGACAGTGTTTTATAACGGTCCCTCTTATTTTCTTTAAATCTTGTATCGTTCTCTATATCTTCAACAAGTACAGGAACGAGAGTCTTTGCCACGGTACCTGCTATTCCTTCTCCGATCTTTATTCTGTAAGTCTTGATGAGTTGAATATCTATACCCCTTGCGGCAAGGATATACAGTTCCCCCCGGTCGTTTGTTAACATCAGGGAGCCTTTTTCGGCGTTTGTGTAGTTGATTGCAAGGTCAAGCAAGAGGTTTGCTATAGCAGTGATGTCGTCTGTGATGACTATAGCGCTGGATATTTCCTGAAGGATTGAGAATTTCTTCTCGAAAAGCTCCTGATTTTCCATCATCAGATGATTATTATAAACCATTTTAGGCATAATTAGGGAGTCCAGTTTTTCTGAGTCAGCGGTTTGTGTTTGTTTCACCCTTAACCTCCCCGTTACCGAAGGTGGATTATAGATTTTCACTTCACTTTGTTCCGGCTTGTCATCATGGAAGTTTTTTATTCATGACTGTACACGTATTAGTAAGCAATATCTGTGCCGACATCCAGGATTAGAGTTTTTGTTAAGCTTTTCAAAGGGTTTTGATCTGTGAGAAAGTTCAGAATAGGTATAATGTTGGAAATCTTTACATAAACAAAAAGATTGAACCTGCTCTTTTTTATATCAAGCAAGATGTTTTTACAAAATCGAACCTTTTTTTAACGATTAGGTGTAGACAAAAGTTTTTTTCTTTGTTATTCTCATAAAGAGTAACATTATTATGTATTAATCCTATCTGATATTCCACAGAAAAAGTTTTAGGGGGCGGAGTTTAAATCAAGATAGAGGAGTACACTCCTCTATCTTGACCGTGTAGCTGGAGCAGCATTTTTGACCCACCCTTTATTAATTTTTGTTAACCTCCCGAAAATTAATAAGAAAATCCTTGATTTTTCTCGGAAGTTTATATATACTTTAAGTAAGTCATAAAAGATCCCAATAATCAAGGTGGAGTTTTGTTAGGAGAGTATCTCAGAAAACACCGTGAAGAAGCTAATCATACCCTGAAAGAGATATCCCTGATAACAAGAATACGCTGTGAGTATCTGAAGGCGCTTGAAAACGAGGAGTTCGGGAAGATACCGGGTGAGTTCTTTGTCAAGGGATATATAAAAGAGTTTCTGAAGGCCATTTCAATTGAGCCCTCAGAGGCCATCAGGCTTTATGAAGAACAAATGAAGGCGAACTTAGAAGCTCAGGAGCCTTTACCACCACCCCGCAAAAAAAAGTTGCCCCCGCAGGTTTTTCTATATCCGTTAGTCGTTCTGTTAATTGTTGTCCCGTTGATTATGCTGTATCCTCATAATAAAAGCCCTAAGGATTTGGATGGGAAAGTTAAAAGAGAGAGTAGAATAGACCGGGTTGTGACCATGATACCGAATCCTGTTGCCCCTGCTGAGGCTGATTATACAAATGAGCATGTCCTTGAGATCTCGGCCATAGAAGATACATGGATATACCTTAAGATTGACGATAATCTGAGTTACTCAATGATCCTGGAACCGGGCCAGAAGAGGATATGGACAGGAGACCGGCAGTTCTTTCTCAAGGTAGGCAATGCAGGCGGCATAAGGCTGACTTTTGATGGCAGAGAACTAGGGGCTCCCGGAAAGAGGGGCCATGTTGTAAAATTAACCCTTCCTCAGGATATCAAAGAAATCAAAGAATAGGAATTTTTAATTTAGCCACAGATTCAGCTCTGTTTTTCGGTGCAATTCGATCCGCAGCTTAAACTTAAGTTTTTCTCCTTTTTCTGCTATAATTTATCCCATGCTTAACCTTACCGAGAATGCGCTCCGTGTGTTGCGGGCCAGATATCTACTTAAGAACGAAAAGGGAGAAGTCATAGAGTCGCCGGAGGGAATGTTCCGCCGGGTTGCCACCCATGTAGCACGTGCAGAAGGTCTTTACGGAGAAGAGACCCGGGCTTGGGAAGAGAGGTTTTTCACTTTGATGAGTGAACTGAAATTCCTGCCAAACTCACCGACACTGATGAATGCCGGTAAAGAGATTGGTCAGCTTGCTGCCTGTTTTGTCCTGCCGGTTGATGACTCGATGAAGAGTATCTTTGATACACTGAAAAACACTGCCCTCATCCTGCAAAGCGGGGGTGGAACAGGTTTTTCGTTTTCCAGACTCAGGCCCAGGTCTGATATCGTCAGGACTACCGGAGGGATTGCCAGCGGTCCGGTCTCCTTCATGAAGATCTATAACACCGCTACCGAGGTGATAAAGCAGGGTGGTGCCAGAAGGGGTGCCAATATGGGTATCCTGAGGATAGATCACCCTGACATACTTGATTTTATAGAGGCCAAGAGGAGCCAGGGGGAACTGACTAATTTCAATATATCCGTGGCTGTTACCGATGCCTTTATGTCGGCGCTCAAAAAAGACACGGAATATGAACTTGTTAATCCGAGAACGGGCAAGCCGGTTGGGAGACTTCGTGCCCGTAAGGTCTTTGATGCCATTGTCAGGAGTGCCTACGAGACAGGGGATCCGGGGCTTGTCTTTATAGACCGGATAAACAGATTCAATCCCACCCCCCATCTTGGTGAGATAGAGAGTACCAACCCTTGCGGTGAGCAGCCGCTTTTGCCATATGAGGCCTGTGTGCTCGGCTCAATGAACCTTTCAAAATATGTGCGTAATTCAATAGTTGATAACCCTGAAGGTACCCCTGTCATTGATTATGAAAGTCTTGGAGAGGATATAAGGGTTGCTGTCAGGTTTCTTGACGACTGTATTGATACGAACAGGTATCCACTGCCTGAGATTGAAAGGATGCACAAGGGTAACAGGAAGATAGGTCTTGGCGTAATGGGCTGGGCGGACATGCTCATACTCCTCGGTATCCGGTATAATTCAGAGCAGGGCTTCAGACTTGCCGGAGAGATCATGAGATTTATACAGACAAGGTCAAAGGAGGCCTCGGCAGAGCTTGCAGAGAAGCGGGGAGTCCTTCCTAATTTTAAGGGGTCGATTTATGATGCCCCTGATATGCCAAGGGTAAGGAATGCAACGACCACAACAATTGCACCCACAGGCACTATCTCCATAATTGCGGATTGTTCAGGTGGCATAGAACCCCTCTTTGCCCTTGCGTTCAGGAGGCTTATTCTCGATACAGAGTTGGTAGAGGTGAATAAATACTTTTTTGCTCTTGCCAGGAAGCTCGGTTTCTATTCTCGGGAGCTTGAGAAGAATGTGCTGATGAAGGGCAGGCTGAGGGGAATAAAGGAGGTGCCGGCCAGGATAAAGAGGCTGTTCAAGACTGCACACGAGATCCCCCCGAAAGACCATATAGAGATGCAGGCAGCCTTTCAGGAGTATACCGATAATGCGGTCTCAAAGACGGTTAATCTCCCAAAGAGCGCAAAGAGGACAGATGTGGAGAAGGCGTTCCTTCTGGCATATGAGAAGGGATGCAAGGGGGTAACGGTCTTCAGGTATGGTGCCAGGAAAGCGGGTACTCTCATGAGATTGAGGGATTGAGAGTTGGAGAGTTGGAGAGTTGAGGAGGTTTTGAGATGATTCTTGGAGTTAATGTTGACCATATTGCTACATTGAGACAGGCCCGCAGGACCTTTGAGCCGGACCCTGTTATGGCTGCCACTCTGGCCATACTGGGTGGAGCTGATGGAATAACCGTTCACCTCAGGGAGGACCGCAGACATATTCAGGACAGGGACCTGAGGCTGCTCAGGGAAGTCGTGCCCGTGGAGCTGAACCTTGAGATGGCTGCAACAGAGGAAATGATAGAGACTGCTTTACAGATCAGGCCTGACCTTGTCACTATTGTGCCTGAAAAACGCGAGGAACTGACAACCGAAGGGGGGCTTGACCTGCATGTACCG
>BDTQ01000271.1 GCA_002898135.1 bacterium BMS3Bbin07 | reverse complement strand
CTTAAACCTCTCCATCTCTGAATATATGCAACCACAGTATTTCTGCCTGTAAAGACCGAGTTCCCTTGAGAGCTTTACCCCGTCCCTCCAGCCGGGTCTGAAGTCCTCTATGAAGAATTCAATGTTATACCTTTCCTGCAGCATCTGTCCTGTCTCTACAATCATGTCAAACTTCTGATAGGGGCTGACAAGGAGGCTTGTTGTAAAGCCGTCCATGCCAAGTTCACGGGCCTTCCGGGCTGTCTTTTCGAGACGGACCTGATAACAGTATGAACAACGGCTTTCCTCCCTGTAGGCGACCTCCCTTACGAATTCCTTCAGCCCATAATCTTCAATGTACTGAATATCGAGCTTCCAGGATTTCTGCAGTTCCCTGAGGGCATCAAGCCTTGCACTGTATTCAGTGAAGGGGTGGATGTTCGGATTGTACCATAACCCCTGAACCTCTATGCCCCTGTCTTTAAGGGTTTTCAGTGGATAGAGTGCACAGTTGGCACAGCATATATGCATAAGGAGGTGCATTAGTCTACTGATATTTAGTATAATTTCTTTTGCCCTATTATATCAATTAATATCTGTCCGAATTAAGTTTATGACAAAGAGCGCTGATAAAAAGTTCCTGATTACCATTGTCCTGTGTCTGGCCTGTCTTCTCGGTACAGCAGGCACAGTCAGGGGGTTTGAGGGTCCCCTCAATATAAGAAACAGCTTCCCCCTCTTTCTCTCAATTGGAAGTCCTTTAATTATATCTGCTGAGGGTGAAAACTCTATTGACCTCAATCTCATGTATTCAAGCACCTATCTTGTTAAGACATCAGGAGAGTGGTCCTTTAACCTTGATTTAGAGGCTGCAATTATTGATTTCCAGATAAAAAGGCTTTTTTTTGGTGATTCGGTAGAGCTAAGCCTCGATATTCCTGTTTTAAGTTTTAACAGCGGTTTTCTGGACGGTTTTCTGGAGTCCTATCACAGTGCCTTTGGATTTCCTGATTATGGCAGGAGTAACAGGCCCCCTAATGATTTCCTGTTTGAGGTCATTCATAACAACAGGACGGTTGTATCCGGTAAGTCCGGAGAGATAGCCTTAGGTGATATAAAGGTGGGAGTTAAAAAGGCCGTTTATGTCAGGGATCCATATATAAGTATCTACGGTTCCATAGAATTTCCTACGGGTGATCCTGATGGAGGTTACGGAAACGGATCCCTGGATACAAGTGTTGCCCTTCTCGTAAATAAAGGCATTGGTGACAGTGTCATGACATACTTCAATGCAGGGGCTGTTTTTACTGATAGTTTCAGGGCTGAAGAGACGATCGGCCTTGAGGACTATCTTTATGGTGCAGCAGGTGTGGAGTGGCTTTATTCCGGTACCCTTTCGCTTAATACCCAGTTTTTTATTCAGGGTTCGCCTTTCAGGAATACAGGCATCAGGACCATAGATGAAGTTGCTACGATTCTGAGCTTTGGCGGCAGATACAGGATTAATCCCGGAAGATTCCTGGAATTTTCCTTCTCGGAAGATACAAATACTGCAGGAGCACCTGATTTTATGTTCGGCCTCGGATACAGGTACAAGTTTTAATTCTTCAGAGCCTTCCAGAACGTATAATCGAATAAAGCAGCCAGAGCCCGAGCATGAAGGCCATCAGGAATCCTGCAAGACCCAGCAGGGGTATGTCAAAGACCCGGCCGCCTTTATCCGAGAGGGTGAGTATGGCAGAGCTCAGGATAATGGCTGCAATACAATACTGAAGGCGAGGCGGTTGGTCGAGCGGTCGATATCCCTTATAAGGCGGTCGAGCCCCAAAGGGGTCATCTTTATATGAAGGTCGTCCTTCAGGACCTTTCTCATGAGGATGCTCACCTGTTTTGGTGTGGTTGTTGCGAAGTTCGTCAGGTCTTTGATCTGCTTTTCCATCTGTTTGTAGATTTTCTTCGGGTTATACCTGCTTTTTATGAGGCGCGATGCATAGGGTTCTGCAATGCTTATGAAATTAAAGTTAGGGTCAAGCTCCCTGCCGATACTGTCGAGTATAAGCATGCACTTGTTGAGTAACAGCAGGTCTGAGGGGATCTTCATTCGGTGTTTTATGGCAACGTGCATCAGGGTGTCAAGGTACTGTGCAATATTTATCTCGGAGATTGTAAGGTCGTAAAGCGGAATGAGAAAGTCTATAATATCTGCCTTGAATTCCCGCTTAAACGCCTCTATGTCCACATCTTCCGTAACGAGGCCGAGTGCTATATACTCATCGATCAGGGAGTCGAAGTCTTTTTTCACAAGCGCGACAAGGGCGGAAGCAATGCTTTCCATCATATCAGGGGATAGCCATCCGATAATACCGAAATCCACAAGGCCCAGGCGTCCGTCAGGCATAACAAACAGGTTGCCCGGATGTGGATCTGCGTGAAAAAAACCGTCCTCAAGAAACATCTTGAAATAGGCATCCACACCTATTCTGGCAATCTCGGTCCTGTCAAGGCCGAGTCGGCTTATGCCTTCAATATCATCGATCCTGACACCTTCAATCCTCTCCATTACAAGGAGCCTCTTTGAGACAAGGTCAGGGAAGATCGAAGGTATGAAAATGTGAGGATGCCCTGAAAAATTCCTGCGAAACCTGGAGGCGTTTTTCCCCTCCTCTGTGAAGTCGAGTTCCTTTCTGATAGTCTTTGAAAACTCCTCGACAATACCCGTGGGATTAAAGAACTCCGTTTCCGGAATGTATTTTACCATCCGTGAGCTGATGGCCTTCAGGATAATAATGTCTGTTTCTATTATATCGCTGATATTAGGTCTCTGCACCTTTATTACAACAGGGGTTCCATCCTTCAGGGTTGCATAATGTACCTGGGCAATAGAGGCTGCAGCAATGGGTGTTTCATCAATGCTTTCGAAGTGATCCTCAGGAGAAAGCCCTAAATCTTGCTTTATGGTTTCCCGTACATGGTGAAAAGGAAAGGGTGGCACTTCATCCTGCAGTTTCTTGAATTCATCTGCAAAGGGTTTTGTTATGAGGTCAGGCCTTGATGCAAGTACCTGTGCCAGCTTTATGAATGACGGGCCAAGTTCTTCAAAGGCAAGCCTTAATCTTGCAGGGATTGTGTGCCCGGCTAACTCGGGTGGTGTACCGAGAATCTTCAGCCTCTTCCTGAATGGTACTACCCTCTGGAGGTTCAGCTGTTCTATGAACTGGCCAAATCCGTGTTTGAGGAATACATTGACAATCTGGCGGATCCTGCTGATGTTCCTGTATGTTCTTTTTAACCTGAGGAATTCAAGGAGCATTAAGTGCCTTTCTGCTCAGACCCTTCGATGACAGCCTCAAGCTTTTTGACCCGCGTAGAGAGCGCCTTAATTTTCTTGTTTAAATCCTCGATATTTTCCTTTGTGGGGAGGTTCATCTTCTCAAGCGTCTTTGCAAGGACATCGGATATGCTCTTTGTCAGTTCATCGGAACTCTTTTCAGCCTTCTCAGACCACTCCTTCACGAGCTTTGCCCCCTGGGTTTCACTCAATTCACCCTTTTTTACGAGTTCATCAATCGATTCCTTTATCTTTTCCTGAACTCCAAACCCGGCAAGTAATGCATTCCTGACAACATCAAAAATTGTCATAAAACCTCCTTTCGATTACGGCTTGATGTGGTTAACAAGATTATGGTTTATGGGGCATGGGGTTTAGGTTAAAGTCGTCTGACTTTCTGGAATTACCCATTTCCCCTCGTAGCCTTTATTATATCGTACACTTTATCGAGGACAGAATCAAGTTTTTTCACCTCTTTGATTCCACCCTGAGCCATGTCCGGCCTGCCACCCCCCTTGCCGCCTGCAAGGGCGGAAAGCCTTCTTACAATCTCACCGGCATTATAGTGGCCCTTCAGGTCCTTTGTTATCATGCAGACTATGGCAGCCTGGCCATCAATTGCCGATGAAGCTATAATGATACCGGACTGAATGCGGTCTTTTATGTTATCT
>BDTQ01000270.1 GCA_002898135.1 bacterium BMS3Bbin07 | reverse complement strand
GGACACAGACAGCGATGATATAGTTGAGGCAAAGATACAGGATGTCCTTGGCTCCGAGATCAACAGGGTAGGGCAGCTTCTGAGGATTGATGCAATATATTTAAGTAATGACTCCGGAGATGCGGGAAGATTCGGGAGCCTGGCAGAAAAGGTTGCTCAAAAGGCCCCGGATGTAGCAGTAATTGTTGGTACGGAAAATACAGATGCTGCTGATGCTGCAATAAAACCCTTTAGTGGAAAGAATGCGATTCTTTATGGGGCTACAGAGGCAAATGCCGAAAAAATGGCAGAGATTGCCAAGGCTGCCAAGGCTGCATTGGGCGTGAAGGCAGACGGCCTTGAAGCCCTTTCATCTCTTACGGAAAAGATAAAATCATTCGGTGTTGAAGATATGTTAATAGACTCCGGGGCAGGTTCTGCAAAAGAGATGCTTGAGTACAACACCTTTATCAGGAGGGCGGCTATAAAAAAGAATTTTAAGCCCCTTGGATATCCTGTGATAAACTTTGCACAGCGCAGCGATGCACTCTTTGAATCCCTGGTTGCAGGGCTTGGTATTGCAAAGTATGCATCCACAATAGTTATCAGTTCGGCGGAGAAATGGAAGAATCTTGCACTCTTTACACTTAGGCAGAATGTTTACACAGACCCGCAGGTGCCCATGCAGGTTGAGCAGAAGATATACAAGATCGGTGAAGCAACGCCTGACTCACCCCTTCTTATTACCACTAATTTCTCACTTACCTATTTTATAGTATCAGGTGAGGTGGAGAATTCAAAGGTTCCTGCGCACCTTGCCATTATGGATTGCGAGGGCCTGTCAGTGCTTACTGCCTGGGCAGCCGGTAAATTCACGGGTTCAAAGATAGCAAATTTCATAAAGGAGAGCGGGATCGAGAACGAGGTTAATCACAGGGAGTTAATAATTCCGGGTTATGTGGCGATCCTCAGCGGTGCTATTGAGGACAAGCTTGAGGGCTGGAAGGTCACGGTCGGACCACGGGAGGCAAATGCCCTTCCCACTTTTCTTCGCTCTGCTGCAGCGTAAAGAGTGGCGGATGGCAACAGAAAATTTTCAGGTAAATATACGAACAAAAGGCTTGTCAGCTAACGTATAACGTATAACGAATTTAAGGAGGTAAGGGATGTCAAAGATAATAGCCTCGGCTGCTATAAGAGGGTCACATAAAGTCTTCAGGCAGGCTGAGGATTTGCTGCAGAAGGTTATTGCGGAAAAGGGTGAGGATTACCATTTCGAGTTTCCCGACACTGCCTATGCCCTGCCGTTGATTTATGGTATTACGGGTTTTGAGGTCAAGACGCTTAAAGACATGAAGACCGCACTGAGGATGACCCAGGATCTTCTTCATGATGAGCCTGAGGAGAAGCTCTGGACGCCTTATCTGGGAGAGGCCCTTGATTCCGGAATGGCCACCCTTTTTGCTGAGGAGATTTGGCTTGCATTGAGGTATATTGAGGGTCTGGAGCCGACAAAGGACCCTGAGACAGGTTATGTTTATAACGGATTTATTACAGACACCGTACAACGTAATCTTGGTATTCAGCTTGTTGATGGAAGGATGCCGGGCTTTGCGGCTATTATCGGGGCAGCCCCTGATGATGATACAGCGGTAAGGATTGTCAGGGAGTTGCAGGAGAAAAACATCCTTGTATTCCTTTCCGGAAGTTCCAATGGCGACAGTGTCACCAAACAGCTTCTGAGAAAGAAGGTGGAGCTTGGCTGGGATGTATATATAGTGCCCCTTGGTACCGAGACCGAACATACACTCTATGCCCTTGACTGGGCAATAAGGGCATCCATGATCTTCGGGGGTGTAAAACCCGGAGATTATAAGGGTAACCTGAAATATCAGAAAGACAGGGTCTTTGCCTTTGCCCTTCCCCTGGGCGGGCTTGATGATGTCAAGTGGGCAACAGGCGCCGGTGCAATAACTATGGGTTTCCCGGCTATTTGTGATACTGACGTCCCCGTGATTCACCCCACTGGTGTATGCACCTATGAAGAGGTGGATAAAGAGCTTGATCATGACAAGATTGTCCAGAAGGCGATTGAGGTGAGGGGACTTAAGGTCCTTGTTGAAAAGCCGCCGATTCCGATTGCCTACGGTCCTGCGTTTGAGGGTGAGAGGATCCGTAAGGAGGAAACCTTCATTGAGTTTGGCGGTACGCGTTCACCTGCCTTTGAATGGGCAAAGCTGAGAGAGCTTGAAGAGATAGAGGACGGTAAGGTAAACATTATCGGTGAGAACTGGAAGGAGAGGTATGAGCAGGGAGGCGTGATGCCTCTTGGAATCCTGGTTGAGATTGCAGGAAGAAAGATGCAGCCGGATTTCCTCTCCATTGTCGAGCGGAGACTTCATCATAATATAAACGAAGGCCAGGGCATATGGCACATGGGCCAGAGGGATATTAACTGGATAAGGATCAGCCATGCCGCAAAACAGGCCGGGTTCAGCCTTGAGGATATAGGAAAGATACACCATGCAATGACACACAAGAGATTCAGCACCATAATCGATAAGGTGGAGATTACGCTCTTTACCGATGAGGAGGATGTTGTCAAGTGGAGAGAGGAGGCACGGATTGACTGGAAGCTGCGTGACGAGAGGCTTGCGTCCCTTACCGACGAATCTGTGGATACCTTTTATTCCTGTCTGCTTTGTCAGTCCTTTGCCCCGAGTCATGTCTGCGTCATTACTCCTGAGAGACTCGGTCTGTGCGGTGCATATAACTGGCTTGACGGCAAGGCGGCCTATGAGATCGACCCGACCGGCGGAAACCAGCCAGTTCCAAAGGGCGAGCTTGTAGACCCGAGGTTCGGCCGCTATACAGGTGTTGATGATTATCTGAAACAGGCGTCAGGCGGGGCAGTCGAGACGTTGAACCTTTATACGATAATGGAAAATCCCATGACCTCCTGTGGTTGTTTTGAATGTATTGTTGCAATCATACCCGAGGCCAATGGTGTAATGATTGTTCAGCGCGGACATACAGGGATGACCCCGATAGGCATGAAGTTCTCAACACTTGCCGGAACAGTTGGCGGCGGGGTGCAGACCCCGGGCTTTATGGGGATTGGTGTGAATTTTATAACCAGCAAGAAGTTCCTGTTTGGTGATGGTGGTATAAAGAGGATTGTCTGGATGACAAAGGCGATTAAGGAGAGGGTGAAAGACAAGTTTCAGCAGATAGCCGAAGCAGAAGGTGTTCCCGACCTGCTTGACAAGATTGCCGATGAGACCGTATGTGAGGACTCCGAGAAGCTCGTTGAGTTTCTGACTGAGGCCGGTCATCCAGCCCTTGAGATGGAATCGATAATATGAGATTGACTATTGACGAATGACGATTGAACGGGTCCAAATTAAATGTTTAATTCTGAATTCATCAATAGTAAATAGTCGATAGTCAATGATAAAAACCGGAGGTTTAATATGTCTGAAAAGGTAATAAAAAGTGCCGACAAGGTTGCCGAGGAGATAGTGGAGTGGGCAGAGTCACATGGTCTTGAGACAGCCTTTGACAGGGCGGAGAAATTAAAGCCATGCCCCATAGGACACTCGGGGGCTTGCTGCAAGATATGTTACATGGGGCCCTGCAGGCTTGTTGGTTCCGATGCTGAAGAGAATGCTGAAGGTGTGTGCGGAGCAACCCTTCCGGTTGTGACTGCCAGGAATTTCCTGAGGATGGTGGCTGCAGGCACGGCAGCGCATAGCGACCATGCAAGGGATATGGCCTATACGCTCCTTGAGGCATCCACAGGCGAGGCCCCGGACTTTACGATCAAGGATGAAGGTAAGCTGAGAAAGCTGGCCGGTATACTCGATATTTCGACAGAGGGCAGGACAAAGGAAGATATAGCAAAAGAGGTGGCAGAGAATATTATCGCACAGTTTGGTCAGCAGCGGGGAGAGATATCCTTTATCAAGAGGGCTCCGGAGAAGCGTCAGGAAATCTGGCGCAAGTGGGGAATCGTGCCCAGGGGTGTAGACCGTGAGGTTGCCGAGGCCATGCACAGGACAAACATGGGTGTGGACCAGGACCCTGAAAACCTTATGACTTCTGCACTGAGGGTCTCTCTTGCCGACGGGTGGGCCGGTTCAATGTTCAGCACTGACATTACAGACATACTCTTCGGCACTCCCTCGCCGAAACGTTCAGAGGCGAGTATAGGAATCATGAAGGAAGATGAGGTCAATGTTGTGGTTCATGGCCATGAGCCTTCACTTGCAGAGATGATGGTTGAGGTATCTC
>BDTQ01000269.1 GCA_002898135.1 bacterium BMS3Bbin07 | reverse complement strand
TGCCTGGCGCTGGATATTTGAGCCCATAAGCGCCCTGTTGGCATCATCGTTTTCAAGAAAAGGTATCAGGCTTGCCGAAACTCCTACAACCTGTTTAGGCGAAACGTCCATAAACTGCACTTCTTCCGGGGGCACCATCTTGAAGTCACCTGCAAGTCTGGTAGGTACCGCATCACCAACAAGCCTTCCCTTTTTACCCACGGGCGTTGTAGCTTCGGCAATTATATACTTCTCACCATCAATGGCTGTAAGATATTCCACCTCATCTGTAACACTTCCTGCCTTAATCTTTCTGTACGGCGCTTCAATAAACCCGTATTCATTTATCCGTGCATAGGTAGCAAGGGATGTTATCAGACCGATATTCGGTCCTTCAGGGGTCTCGATAGGACATATCCTTCCGTAATGTGTCGGGTGTACATCCCTGACTTCAAACCCGGCCCTCTCCCTGGTAAGTCCTCCCGGGCCAAGGGCACTCAGTCTCCTCTTATGGGTTATCTCGGAGAGGGGATTGGTCTGATCCATAAACTGGCTCAACTGGCTTGAGCCGAAGAATTCCTTGACAGCAGCCATTACGGGCTTGGCATTTATAATATCATGGGGCATAACCTCTTCAAGCTCAGTAAGGGTCATCTTCTCCTTTATTGCCCTCTCCATCCGGATAAGACCGATACGGAACTGGTTCTCCAGCAGCTCACCAACTCCCCTGACCCTCCTGTTTCCAAGATGGTCTATGTCATCCACTTCACCCTGACCGGTTCTGAGTTTCAGGAGATACTTCACTATCTCTATTATGTCCCTGTCTGTCAGCACTTTTGTTTCCAGGGGGATATCAAGTCCCAGCTTCTTGTTTATCTTCAGCCTGCCAACAGGAGAGAGGTCATATCTCTTCTCATCAAAGAACAACCCGTTAAAGAGCTCCTCGGCAGCCTCAACCGTTGATGGCTCTCCCGGACGAAGTTTCTTGTATATCTCGATAAGTGCCTCATCCCGGCTGCTTACCTTGTCCGTGATTATGGTATCCCTCAAGGACGGGAGATATCTTACATTGTCTATGAAGAGGAGCTCTATGGAATCCAGTTTCAGGGCGATCAGCCTGTCAAGCACCTCTTCGGTTATGGATTCGTTGCTCTCCAGGATTATCTCTCCGGTTTCAGGGTCTATGATATCTTTCAGTGTAATCCTGCCGATTATCTCTTCGCGGGTAAGGGGAATCTCTTCCACCCCTGAATTAGCGAGCCTCCTGAGGGCTACCTTCGTTATCTTGCTCCCCTCCTTGAGGATCACGTCACCGGTATCAGGGGCTTTAACCTCGAACTTCGACTTCACACCTGCAATTATCTCGGAAACAGGCCTTGTAAACTTATCCTTGCCCTGGATTCTGATAACTTCCGAGGGATAAAAGGTGCTGAGGAGGTCCTCGTTACTGTAGCCAAGGGCTTTTAAGACTATCGTTGCAGGTATCTTTCTCCTGCGGTCTATCCTTACATAAAGAACATCCTTTGTATCAAACTCAAAGTCCAGCCAGGACCCCCTCGAGGGAATTACCCTTGAGGTGTAGAGCGGCCTGCCGCTCACATGGGTCTTCGTCTTGTCAGGACTGAAAAAGACGCCGGGAGAACGGTGTAACTGGCTCACAATAACCCTCTCGGTGCCGTTTACAATAAAAGTACCCGTATCCGTCATCAGCGGGATCTCTCCCATATAAACTTCCTGCTCTCTTGACTCCTTAAGCACCTTATTCTTTGATTCATCGATCTCGTAGAGGTCTAACCTGACTTTTATCTTCAGGGGAGCCCCATAAGTAACACCTTTATGAAGGCATTCCCTCATTGTAAACTTGGGTTTTCTAATGGCATACTCTATAAATTCAATAGTCGCTGTCTCATTATAGTCAGAAATAGGAAACACACTCCTGAATGCAGCCTGCAGTCCTGCTTCTTTCCTTTTCTCCGGCAAGATATCCTTCTGAAGGAATCTTTCGTAAGAGACCTTCTGGAATTCAATCAAGTATGGTACATCCAACAAGGGGGGAACCTTTCCAAAACTGAGTCTTTCTCTTAAAACCCTTTCCATGGTTCTCCTTTCAAAATTCGTTATTAGTTAATACGTCATTACACATCAAAATATAGTTAAACCGTTATACGCTATACATTGTGACAATGCCGTCAGTATAGCGTATAACGATTAACGGTTTTACTTTATTTCTACAGTTGCTCCCTGTTCCTCAAGTTTTGCCTTGACGGCCTCTGCCTCATCCTTTGAAACAGCCTCCTTGACAGGCGCCGGGGCGCTGTCCACAACAGCCTTTGCCTCCTTAAGGCCAAGCCCCGTGATCTCCCTGACAGCCTTGATTACCTGAATCTTCTTGTCACCGACAGCTGTAAGCACCACATCAAAGCTCGTCTTCTCTTCAGCAGGGGCCTCAGCAGCGCCTGCCGGCATGGCAGCCATAGCAACCGGGGCCGCGGCCTCCACACCATACCTCTCTTCAAACTCCTTGATAAACTGTGACATTTCAAGGATTGTCATATTATCAATAAACTCAAAAACCTGCTCCTTTGTAACTTCTGCCATTCTTTCTATCCTCCTTAGGAATATTGTTATTTGTTATCCGTCAACGGTTATCAGCAATGCGCTATTGACTCTTCTTTTCTTTTAACCCGTTAAGGGCATAGCCAAATTTACGTATGGTTGCCTGCAGTAGAGACGCCATCTTCGACATGGGGGCAGCCATGGTACCGGCAAGCATTGCAAGCTGAACATCCCTTGACGGGAGATTTGCCACATATGTTAAGTCTTTGAGGCCCATAAACTTACCCTCAATTACTCCACCCTTTACCCCGAGCTTGTCGTTGCCCTTCGCATATTCCAGGACCTTTTTGGCAACCAGCGCCGGGTCATCATATCCGATCGCTACACCAACAGGACCAACAAACTGTTCTTTTGCAACGGAAACGGGTGTATCTTCGGCAGCAATCTTTGCAAGTGTGTTTTTTACTACCCTGTAGTCGAGCTCCGACTCCCTGAGCAACCTTCGCATCTGCGATATCTGGGCAACTGTCAAACCCTTATAGTCTGTAAAGACTACTCCCGTTGCCCTTGCAAACTTCTCTTTAAGTTCCTCAAGTTCTCCGGACTTCTGTTTTCTGGTTTTCAGATTTACCTCCTTTCCCAGAGACAACAACACCAAATTTAGATTGACGATCGAGGATTGACAATTGACGATTAAAAAAAACCGAAAACCGTCAATCAAAAACCAGCAATCCCACGGGCCTCGGCAGGCTGGCAAACTGATTGCGGATTCATGATCTTCCAAATCCTGAATCCGCCTTTGCCATTTAATATCTGAACCTGCTGTCTCTGACCGAAAAATTAACCAGGTAATACCTGGAGACAGAACAATGTTTTTCTATTCTAAAGCTTTACGGCAATTTTATGGCTGTTTTAACTATGGCTGTTTAACCAGGTCTCACTTACTTGAAATGGAATAATGAAAATCAAAGTTGTTACCCCCGTAGCAGCGGCCATGATGAGTAATTAATTCAGCATACCAACACTAAGCAGCCTTTTTTATCACGGTATTTACATCAACCTTTATCCCGGGCCCCATGGTTGAGGAAAGAACGACACCCTTTATATACTTACCCTTGGCAGCAGCGGGCTTGGCCTTCATAAGTGCACTCAAGGCAACCTTTATATTTTCAGCAAGTTTCTCCTTATCAAAGGAAACCTTGCCGACCGACATGTGAACAATGCCCCCTTTTTCAACCCTGAAATCAACCTTGCCTGCCTTTATCTCCTTCACCGCCTTCCCGACATCAAAGGTGACGGTACCAAGTTTCGGGTTGGGCATCAATCCCCTTGGCCCGAGTATCTTTCCAATCTTCCCGACTAATCCCATCATATCAGGGGTGGCCACGGCCTTGTCAAATTCGAGCCATCCCTTCTGTATCTTCTCAACAAGGTCTTCAGCCCCGACATAATCAGCGCCTGCCTCAAGGGCCTCTTTCTCCTTCTCGCCCCTGGCAAAAACAAGAACCCTCACCTTTTTGCCTGTTCCGTGAGGCAAAGAGACCGTCCCTCTGACAATCTGGTCTGACTTCTTTGGATCAACCCCTAAATTTACAGCAAGGTCTACACTCTCATCGAACTTTGCAAAGGAGGTCTCTTTTATAATATCCAGAGCCTCATCAAGGAAATATTCCCTCGTTGTATCCACTTTCTTCTTAGCCTCTATAATCTTTTTACCCATAAAACTCACAGTCCTCCTTTTTGATTTACGATTGACGATCCTCTAACTTCTCAAACTGCAACCAATCGTCAACTTTCAACCACCTCGATGCCCATGCTCCTGGCAGTGCCCTTTATAATGTTTACAGCCTCATCAACCCTGTAGGCATTAAGGTCAGGCATCTTGGTTGTGGCAATCTCCCTTGCCTGATCAATGGTTATCTTCCCAACGGTCTCCTTTCCTGCCTCAGAAGCCCCCTTTATTACCCCGGCAGCCTTTTTGATAAGCTCAGGGGCAGGTGGAGTCTTTGTGATAAAGGAAAAGGACCTGTCTGCGTATACAGTAAGAACAGCAGGAATTATCGTGTCCCCCATAGCCTCGGTCTTTGCATTGAACTGCTTGCAAAAATCCATGATATTTATACCGTGGGGACCAAGGGCAGGACCTACAGGCGGGGCTGGCGATGCCTTACCTGCCTGGATCTGCAACCTGACTTCCGCTATTACTTCCTTGGCCATTTTGTTCCTCCCTTTCAAGTTTTGTTACACGAAAACAGGTTATCAAAAAAATTTAGTAATGCCCGTATTAACGTGTTTTGTCTCTATAGAACTTATTTTAGTGATTCTATGTCTTCTCCACCTGATAGAAACTGAGTTCCACGGGTGTCTGCCTTCCGAAGATACTCACCATCACCTTCAATCTTCCATGGTCA
>BDTQ01000268.1 GCA_002898135.1 bacterium BMS3Bbin07 | reverse complement strand
ATGGGCAGAAATGTTATCAGTGAACGCACAGCCGATGCCCTTGTTGCTATTGGCGGTCAATACTGGACCCTCTCGGAGATTGCCTTCTCCCTGCAACTGAAAAAACCGGTTGTAGGGATAGAGACCTGGGATATTGACGGTGTAATAAGGGCTGAGACGCCTGAAGACGCGGTCAGGAAGATCTTTGACAATTTATGAATGACGATTGTTGATATAAATCGTCAATCGTCATTCAAATAATTGCCCCCTTAGCTCAGTAGGATAGAGCACAGGATTCCTAATCCTGGTGTCAGAGGTTCGAATCCTCTAGGGGGCGCCATTAGATTGAGGTTTCATGGATAAGATTTCATGATTTAAGAATAAATTTTTTTAATTTGACCAATTTGCTCAAACTGTTTTATGGTTTTAGTGCCTTTTATAGCAAGGTCTTTTCTCTTTAAATTCTTTAAACTAAATGTTGTAACGTCTTTTAAAGAAAATCTTAACGGAGGAGGAAATTATGAGCATGAAGCATCAGACACCTTTACTTGATGAACTTGAGAAAGGCACTTTTCCGAGCTTTGTCAAGGAGATTAAAAGGGCTGCTGAACACTCAGACTATGCCCAGGATCTGCTTGGACTGCTTGAACTCTCCTACAAGGAGAAGGTAACTCACTGGAAACACGGTGGTATTGTTGGAGTCAGGGGATATGGAGCAGGGGTTATAGGAAGATATTCCGATATACCTGATCAGTTTCCCGGAGTAGCACACTTTCATACTGTCAGGGTAAACCAGCCTTCCGGATTCTTTTACACAACAAAGGCCCTCAGGGAGATATGTGAGGTATGGGACAAGTATGGCAGTGGTCTCACGAACATGCATGGCTCCACAGGTGACATAATTCTGCTGGGGACAAAGACAGAGAACCTCGAACCCATATTTGCAGAGCTTTCATCAAAGGGCTGGGACCTTGGAGGTTCCGGTTCTGCAGTGAGAACACCAAGCTGCTGCTTAGGCGCTGCCAGGTGTGAATGGGCGAACATTGATTCAATGTCCATAACCAATGAGATTACACAGCATTACCAGGATGAAATGCACAGGCCCGCATTCCCTTACAAATTCAAGTTCAAGGTTGCAGGTTGCGCTGTGGACTGTATTGCTTCAATTGCCCGTGCCGATATGTCCATTATAGGAACATGGAAGGGAGATATACGGATAGACCAGGGTGAGGTAAAGAACTACGCCCAGAACGGTATGGACATTCAGAAAGAGATAGTTGACATGTGTCCCACAGAGTGCATAAGCTGGGACGGCAGTGAGTTTAAGATAGACAATGATGACTGTAACAGGTGTATGCACTGTATAGCAAAGATGACAAAGGCATTAAGGCCCGGCACTGAAAAGGGTGCAACGATTCTCCTTGGCAGCAAGGCGCCAATCGTTACAGGAGCCCTTATGTCTTGGGTTATTGTGCCATTCATGAAGATGGAGCCGCCATACACTGAACTCTTTGAGCTTGTTGACAAGATATGGGAATGGTGGGATGAGTACGGGAAGAACCGTGAAAGGATTGGAGAGCTGATCGAGAGACTGAGCTTCACGACCTTCCTGAAAGAAGTCGGGCTTGAGCCACAGCCTGCAATGGTCAAGGAGCCAAGAAGGGATCCGTTCTTCTTCTGGTCTGAAGAGGATATAGAGAAGTAAAGCTGAAGTATAAAAGAATTAAATTTACAGAAAAATAATAAACTATAATCAAGGAGGTTGTTATGTCAGAATTACCACAGAGACAAACAGACATTGGACCACCGCATTATGAGCAGTTTTTGCCCCCTGTGATACAGAAGAATTACGGGCAGTGGAAATATCATGAGCAGTTAGGCCCCGGGCATATGGTTCATGTTGCTGAGAGCGGAGACAAGATATGGACGGTCAGGGTTGCATCTCCAAGATTGCTCTCCACCGACACAATAAAGGATATGTGTGACATTGCAGATGCACATTGTGATGGTCATCTCCGTTTTACCACAAGAAACAATGTTGAGTTTATGGTGGATGCCGAGTCCAAGGTAGAGCCACTGATGAAGGCCCTTACTGATAAAGATTTTCTGATTGGCGGTATCGGCCCCAGGATAAGTAACGTAGTCCACACACAGGGTTGGGTGCACTGTCACTCAGCAGCAACAGACGCATCCGGACTTGTCAAGGCCCTGATGGATGATCTTGGTGACTACTTTACCACGAAGACCCTGCCAAACAAGGTCAGACTCGCAGTGGCCTGTTGCGTTAACATGTGTGGCGCCGTTCATTGCTCGGATATCGCCCTTGTTGGTGTGCACAAGACCCCGCCGAGGATTGAGCATGACAGGATAAAGAACATGTGTGAGATTCCTTCCACTATTGCTTCATGTCCTACAAGTGCAATCAGTCCGGATCCACAGAAGAAGAGTGTGAAGATAAAGCTGGAAAAGTGCATGTATTGTGGTAACTGCTACTCTGTCTGTCCTGCCATGCCGATTGCCGACCCCAAGAATGACGGTATCGCAATCGTTATAGGCGGTAAGGTCTCAAACCTGAGAAGTAATCCGAAGTTTTCAAAGCTTGCAATTCCCTGGCTCCCGAACACCCCACCAAGGTGGAATGAGACAGTTGCGGCTGTCAGGAAGATACTTGAGACCTATGAGTCTGGTGCAAGGAAGCATGAGAGAGTCGGAGAGTGGGTTGACAGGATCGGATGGGAGAAGTTCTTTAAGATAACAGGCCTTGAGTTCACGCTGCAGCATGTTGATGACTTTACATTTGCACGTGAAACATGGAGAATGGCTGCCACATTTAAGTGGTAAACCAATTCAGGTCACAGCTAAACACGGATTCAACAGAGTTTTAGATATTAAAAGGCTGAAGTGGGGAGCAAGATCAGACTTGCTCCCCACGAATCCATAAATGGATAGATATCTGTGTAAGCCATAGAAGCATGTGTCCTAAAATCATTTAAATATTTTTTAGAAATGAGGTGTTAATATGGAAAAGGAAGAACTCAAGAAGATAATCTATCAGCTGGTAGAGAAGTCCACGGGTAAGAAGAAGTTAAAACAGAGTGATATTCTCAAGAAAGTTGCTGCTGATCAGGGTCTTGAAAAGAGTGAGGTTAAGGCTGCTCTGAGGGAATTGATGGATGCCGGAGAGCTGATCTTTACCTACTTTGGTGGGAGCTTTGTAGAGATTCCGCCAAAGGAGTAATTCCTGCATGATTTGCGGGAATCATAGTCATTGCTCAGTTGATACATTTAATGCGCTGGTAATATGCTGGTAATATAATGATCAATGACAAGCTTATGCCGAGTAGTGTTGCAAGGGTGGTTATAGCAGGGCTTAGAGGGGGCTCTGGTAAAACCACCCTTTCCCTTGGCCTTATTAAAGTCTTTAAGGACACGGGGCTTAAGATAAGTGCTTTTAAAAAAGGCCCTGACTACATTGATGCCGGATGGCTTGCGTCTGCGGCAGATACGAACTGCTATAACCTCGATCCCTATCTGTTCCCGGATAAAAAAATCCTGCAATCCTTTCTTTTGCATTCCCGGAATGCTGACTGTGCCCTGATAGAGGGTAACAGGGGGATTTACGATGGAATGGATGTGGAGGGAACCTACAGTACGGCGGAACTTGCCAAACTTCTGAAGTCCCCGGTTATCCTTATAGTTGACTGCACAAAGGTTACAAGGACACTTGCAGCCATTATTCAGGGGGTTATTGCCTTTGACCCGGAGGTTGATTTAAAGGGCATTATCCTCAACAATATATCGGGCAGGAGGCATGAGACTGTAATCAGGGGAGCCGTAGAGAAGTACACACCCGTTAAGGTCCTGGGTGCAATTCAAAGGCTGAAGGATGAGCGTTTTCCAGAGAGGCATATGGGCCTTACGCCCCACCATGAGCACCCTGAGGTTGTGAAGTCTATCGAGATAATGGGGAGGATTGTCAGGGATGCCGTGGAGTACGAAAAGGTCCTTGATATTGCCCGCGGAGCCCCGCAACTCGCAACCAGCAACCAGCAACCAGCAACCCGTACCTCGCAACTCGCAACAGTTTTTGATTCTCTTAACCCGCAACCCGCAACTCGTAACGTAAGAATCGGTATCATTAAGGACATGGCATTTCAGTTTTATTACCCTGACAATTTAGAGGCCCTCCGGGGTGCAGGAGCTGAACTGGTCGGGATAAGTGCCATCACGGAGGAGTCTCTTCCGGATATTGATGCCCTGTATATTGGCGGTGGGTTCCCTGAGACGAATGCCATAACACTTTCTGAGAATAAAAAGTTTATGGCCTCCCTCAGGCATGCGGTAGAGCAGGGCCTGCCGGTTTATGCTGAGTGCGGCGGGCTTATGTACCTTGGCAGGGAGATAGAGTTTCAGGGAAAGAGATACCCGATGACTGCAATACTGCCCATCAGCTTCAGAATGGAGACTTCTCCTGTGGCCCATGGATACACAATGGTTGAGGTGAAGGAGGATAATCCCTATTTTCAGAAGGGCACTTCCTTAAAAGGACATGAGTTTCATTATTCAAGGGTTATGGATTATGACAGTAATCTTAAAATGGTCTTTGCCATGAACAGGGGTAAGGGGATTGATGGTAAATCAGACGGGATTGTTTACAGAAATGTCCTTGCAACATATACACACCTGCATGCCCTGGGCAGCCCTGAATGGGTAGAAGGCATGCTGAGTGCGGCTCACAACCATGCACAAGGCCGCAGGCGGCTCTCTTCAGTATGATGCAACAGCCTGCTCATATTTAACCGGATATGTCCTACAGATC
>BDTQ01000267.1 GCA_002898135.1 bacterium BMS3Bbin07 | reverse complement strand
GGTCGGAAAGGATATGGATGAGGCGATGGAGCACATAGCAAAATACAGCTCTGCCCATACTGATACAATTGTGACGGAAAATTACCACAGGGCCATGAGATTCCTTCGCGAAGTGGACTCCGCAGCAGTAATGATAAATGCCTCCACGAGGCTGAATGACGGTGGACAGTTCGGTCTTGGCGCAGAGATCGGCATCTCCACTGACAAGATACATGCCCGCGGCCCCATGGGGCTTGAAGAGCTCACTTGCACCAAGTTTATAGTCCTTGGCAGTGGACAGTTACGGACTTAAATACAAAATTCAAGATTCAGGATGGACGGAGGCTGGATTGGAAGAGGTAAATGAACTTATAGAGCAGCGTATAAGGAAATTGAAGGAACTCAAGGAGATGGGCATAGACCCCTATGGGCAGCCCTACGAGGTCACCCATCAGGCCGGGGAACTCCATAACCTGCATGGAGATACCCTAAAGGAAGACCTCGAGAAAGACCCCGTGGAGACCTCAGTGGCTGGAAGGATTATTGCCTGGAGGAACTTTGGCAAGGCAGCCTTCTCCCACATACAGGATGAGACAGGCCGCATACAGCTCTATTTCCGTAAAGACATACTTGGAGACAGATACAAGATCGTAAAAAAACTCGATATCGGTGACATCATAGGAATAAGTGGCAGGCTCTTCAGGACAAAGACAAACGAGCTCACCATCCTGGTTGATGGCTTTACCCTGCTGACAAAATCCCTCAGACCCCTGCCCGAAAAATGGCATGGTCTGAAGGATATAGAGTTAAGATACCGTCAAAGATACGTTGACCTTATTGTAAATCCGCAGGTAAGGGAGACATTCGCCCGAAGGAGCGCCATCATCAAGTTTATCCGGGACTTTCTTGAAAAAGAGGGTTTTATCGAGGTGGAGACCCCCATGATGCACCAGATACCCGGGGGTGCAGTTGCAAAACCATTCAAAACACACCACAATGCCCTTGGCATAGACCTCTACTTGAGAATTGCACCTGAGCTCTACCTCAAAAGGCTCCTTGTCGGGGGGTATGAGCGGGTGTACGAGTTGAATAAAAACTTCCGCAATGAGGGTATGTCCACAAAACACAACCCTGAATTCAGCATGCTTGAGTTCTATATCGCATATAAAGACTACAACTTCCTGATGGATTTCACGGAAAAACTCTTTACCGAACTGTTGACGGAGATACACGGCACCCTCAATATCCCTTACGGTGAGTTAACACTCGACTTTACCCCTCCGTGGCCGAGGCTCCCCATGTACGAGGCCATGATGAAACATGGTGTGCCTGAGGAAGCGCTCACTGATTATGAAAAGGCCAGGGAGTGGGCAAAGACTGAAGGAATAGATGTGAGGGATGTCCATACACTTGGAAAGCTCCTTGACGAGATATTCAAGGAGAAGGTAGAGCCACACCTGATCCAGCCAACGTTTATTACCGACTATCCCCTTGAACTCTCCCCGCTTGCCAGGAAAAAAAAGGATTCGCCGGAACTCGTGGAAAGGTTTGAGCTCTTCATAGCCTCAAGAGAGATCGCCAATGCCTTTACAGAGCTTAATGACCCCATGGACCAGCGCGACAGATTCCTCCGCCAAGTGGAGGCAAAAGAGAAGGGAGACGAAGAGGCCCACTGGATGGACGACGACTTCATCAGGGCACTTGAGTACGGAATGCCTCCGGCTGCAGGTGAGGGCATCGGAATTGACAGACTTGTTATGCTTATGACCAACTCGCACTCCATACGAGACGTTATCCTGTTTCCTCAGATGAAGCCTGAGAAATAAACAAAATAAGGAGCATATGAAACTATCTTATCCGATATTCATAGCACTCAGGTATCTTAAATCAAAAAAGAAACACAGGGGCATATCATTCAACACGGTTATAACCACAGGCGGGGTTGCAGTGGGTGTTATGGCCCTCCTTGTTGTCCTGTCCGTAATGAGCGGCTTTCATGAAGACCTGAGAAAAAAGATACTCGGAGTAAATGCCCATGTTGTCGTACTCAACTACACCGGCGGCATAGAGAACCATGAAAAGGTAATTAAAGAATTAAAGACCATTCCCCGTGTAACCGGGGCATCACCTTTTGTCCTTGGTCAGGTAATGGTAGCAAAAGGCAAGCGGGCACACGGGGTGTATCTGAGGGGCATAGAGCCTGCATACGAAGACCAGACAACCTCCCTGAGAGAGCACATGAAGGAAGGAACCCTCGACAACCTCACTGAGGACTCAACACTTCCCGGCATCATACTGGGAAGTGAACTTGCAGGTATCCTCGGCGCTTACGTGGGCGATGAGATTAATGTGATATCCCCTGTTCAGGAGATAGGACCGATGGGGATGCTCCCTCGGGTGAGAAAGTTCAGGGTTGTAGGGCTTTTTGAGGTGGGCATGTATGAGTATGATACAAATCTTGCTCTTACATCCCTCAAGGCTGCACAGGAGTTTTTCCGCACAGGGGACGCTGTAACGGGGATTGAGCTGAGGATTGACGACATATACAGTGCCCCGGAGGTGAGAGAGAGGGTGCAGGAGATTCTTGGCCCCACGTTTTACGCAAGGGACTGGATGCAGATGAACAAAAACCTTTTCTCGGCACTGAAACTCGAAAAATTCACAATGTTTGTTATACTAACACTAATAATACTCGTTGCATCATTCAATATTATCAGCACCCTCATAATGAACGTCATTGAGAAAGAGAGGGAGATAGCTATACTTAAGGCTATGGGCGCCACAAACCGTGCAATAATGGCCATATTCATCTTTCAGGGACTTATGATAGGGCTTGCAGGCACAACCATTGGCGTTGCAGGCGGGTATCTCCTCGGCTATCTGTTAAACACATACGAGATTATAAAGCTCCCTGCAGATGTCTATTATCTCAGCTCTATTCCTGTAAAGATGAACCTGTCCGACTTTGTCGCTGTATCGCTCTCGGCCATCTGCATAAGCTTTCTTGCCACCATCTACCCCGCCTACCAGGCAGCAAGGCTCAACCCTGTTGAGCCATTGAGGTATGAATGAAGAGAATACCAGGATAAGGAAATGTTTAAACTGATCAGACGATTTATATGTCTCGCTATCATTGCAGTAGTGGCGTTTATGGTAATTGCCATCCTTAAAGGTGGTGAGCCCTTCAGATGGTTTGGACAGAAATCGGAAGAGGCAGGGCAACTGATACAGGAAAAGAGCGATGAGCTTGCAGAAAAGGCCGACAACATCCAAAGCACAAAGCAAAAGCTGAAGGAACAGACAAAAAAGGCAAGGAATATAAAAAAGGAGATAATAAACAGATAGGATGCCCCTCATCAAGACCAGCGGACTGAAAAAGTCTTTTTACACACCTGCAGGAGACCTTGAGGTTCTCAGAGGAATTGATCTTGAGATAGCAGAGGGTGAAATGGCTGCAATCATAGGTGCATCCGGTGTGGGCAAGAGCACCCTCCTTCACATCCTCGGCACCCTTGACAAACCTACCGAGGGAGTGGTCCTGTACGGAAGTGACGACGTTTTCTCATTTGACGATATTACCCTCGCCTCGTTCAGGAATCACAGGATTGGATTCGTCTTCCAGTTTCACCACCTCCTGCCTGAATTTACCGCCCTTGAGAATGTAATGATGCCCGGGATTATAAATGGATTAAACCAATCCGTGATAAAAGAGAGGGCAACATCAATACTAACGGAACTCGGCCTTCATGGCCGCATCTCACACCGGCCCGGTGAACTCTCTGGAGGTGAGCAGCAGCGCGTTGCAGTGGCACGGGCTCTGATTATGGAACCGGCTGTTGTCCTTGCTGATGAACCAACAGGCAATCTCGACACAAAAACAGGTGATGACCTTTTCAGCCTCCTCACTGAAGTTAACTCCTCAAAGGGAACAACCTTTGTCATAGTCACACACAATGATACGCTTGCCCGGAAATGCACACGGATAATCAGGATG
This sequence comes from bacterium BMS3Bbin07, assembly GCA_002898135.1. GTDB lineage: Bacteria > Nitrospirota > Thermodesulfovibrionia > Thermodesulfovibrionales > JdFR-85 > BMS3Bbin07. Next base: position 356 of record BDTQ01000267.1, on the reverse strand, counting down.
GTTGACGGAAGAATAGTCAGCTTATAATTTTGGCATTTTATCGGCCTGGAGATTCAAGGGATTAGACAAGCTATTAATTTTTCTAATTTTTCATATATAATTACATGCAAGCTTTGGCATTAAATCCAATTTGAAGGAGGAGACTATGCTACGTTTTGATGTAAGGTGTAATGCCAGGATTCCTGCTACGATTCTGTCAGATTACAGTTCCGGGGATGTAAGTCAAGAAACTGAAATCAAAAATCTCGGACTCAATGGCGCCTTCCTCAACTCCTTATCACATTTAACAGAAAATGAACTAATCAGACTAAAAGCGCATCTGCCAAACATTGGTGATTGTGAAATTGACGGCATGA
>BDTQ01000266.1 GCA_002898135.1 bacterium BMS3Bbin07 | reverse complement strand
CCAGCCTGAAGGTAATCGGCAGGGCCGGCTCCGGTCTTGATAATGTTGATAAAAACAGTGCCACAAAAAGGGGTATTGTAGTGATGAATACCCCCGGCGGAAATACCATCACAACAGCAGAGCATGCGATTGCATTGATGTTCGCCCTTGCAAGGAATATCCCGCAGGCTACATTCTCGATGAAAGAGGGAAAGTGGGAGAAGAAGAAATTTATGGGGGTTGAACTCTTTAACAAGACCCTCGGAATTCTCGGACTCGGGAATATAGGCTCACAGGTAGCCAGGCGGGCCCATGCATTTGAGATGAACGTGATTGGTTACGACCCATTCCTGAGTGACGAAAAGGCGGGGGAACTCGGGGTGGAAAAGGTGAGCATAAGCGAACTTTTTAAGCGCTCTGATTTCATAACGATCCATACACCCCTTACAGATGAGACCAGAAACCTTGTTAACCGTGAGACCATAGAGACAATGAAGGATGGCGTATATATCATTAACTGCGCCAGGGGCGGGATTGTAAACGAAAAGGACCTTGGTGATGCAATTCAGTCAGGAAAGGTTGGGGGCGCTGCTCTGGATGTCTTTGAAAAGGAGCCGCCTGAGGACCTCAGCCTGATTAAGCTCGACCGTGTTATCTGCACCCCCCATCTCGCAGCATCCACGAGGGAGGCCCAGGAGAATGTAGCCATCGCCATAGCAGAGCAGGTGGTCGATTATCTGCTGAACGGCACCATACGTAATGCCGTAAACTTCCCCTCCATTCCCGCTGATCAGTTGCCAAGGCTCAGGCCTTATATCACATTGGCAGAGGCCCTCGGCAGCTTTGCAGCACAGGTGTATGAGGGAGGGATAACAGAGGTAACAGTGGAGTTCAGGGGAGAGGCGGGTGAGATCGATACAAAACCCGTCACCATTGCCGCACTTAAGGGGCTGCTTACACCCATCCTGACCGAGACCGTGAATTTTGTTAATGCCCCGCTGATAGCCAGAGAACGCGGGATAGAGGTAAAGGAGATGAGGAGTCCGGATTCCGGTAATTTTCATAATATGCTCGTTATCAAGGTAAAGGCCAACGGGAAGGAGAATGCAGTCTATGGCACCCTGTACGGAAAGAAAGAGCCCCGGATCATACGTGTCGACAGTTTTCCTGTAGAGATTATCCCCGAGGGAATCATGCTATATATTCACAACAAGGACCGTCCGGGAGTAATCGGCAATATCGGAGCACTGCTTGGTAAAAACAACATAAACATTGCCAGAATGCATTTTGGACGTGAATCTGCTGCCGGGATGGCCATATCCGTTGTCAGCGTGGACGCTGAAGTGAGTGCCGGTCTGCTTGATGAGATAAGAGAACTTCCAAACATCATATCTGTCAGGCTCATCAGATTGTAACAATGACCGCCCCGCTTTCAGACCGCCCCTTGAGCCCCAGAGGATGTATAAACCTTTTGCCCGGTTATGCTGAAAGAAAACGGGCACTTGAGTCCCGGTGCCTGGATACCATGAGAAAGTGGGGCTACAGGGAGGTAATAACTCCGATATTTGAATATCTTGACGTTATATCCCGTGGTGCCGGAGAGGACCTCATAGAGAGCGGCTACAAACTGACAGACCGCCAGAGTGGCAGGGTCATGATTCTGCGGCCTGATGTTACCCCGCAGATTGCAAGGATTGCCGGTACGGCGCTTCGTGATATGCGCCCTTTGCGCCTCTCTTATTGCCTGAATGTCTTCAGGTATGAAAAAGTGCATGGGGGCAGGCAGAGAGAAAGTTTTCAGTTAGGTGCAGAGCTTATAGGCATAAGGGAGCCGGAGGGTGATGCCGAGATAATCTCCCTTTTTACAGATGTGCTCGGGGCAGCTAACCTGAAGAATTACAGGATATCCATGGGGCAGAGAGATTTTCTGAGGGGTTTCTGGGAACAGGAAAGACTTATTCCCCATATCGGGACCCTGAAATCCATCTTTGTCCGTAAAGATACCTCCGGGCTTCATGGCCTTCACAAGGCAGGGATACTTACGGAGCAGGAGCTGAGACTATATGAAGAGATAATGTATCTATACGGAGATGAAGCTATTCTGGGGAGGGCGGAAAACCTTGTCAGCAACCCTGTTTCAGAGGCTGCCCTGAAAAATCTTCAGGAGGTATACGGATTTATGAAGACCCACGGCGTTCACCGGAAGGTCATATTTGACCTATCGGAAGCCAGGGGATTTGATTATCATACAGGGGTTTTTTTTGAGGCGTTTATTCCGGAAGGGGGCCTTTTTATCGGGTGTGGCGGGAGGTATGACTCCCTCATCGGCTCCTTTGGCGATGAGTCCCCGGCTACAGGGTTTTCCATTGACCTGGGGAATATACTGAATGTCTCAAAAAAGGCGGCACCTGAAAGGATCTCGATACTTATCGTTGATCTTACCACCGGCAAGACCTTGGCACTGAGGCTTGCAAAGGAGTTGAGGGAGAAGGGTTTTGATGCGGTCAGGGATATTATAAAAAGGCCTTTTGAAAGCTCCCTTGAGTACGCAAAACTCAATGAAATCAAGTATGTAATAAAGATTGAAGGAGCAGGGAAGGGGGAAAAACTGTTATCATTAATATGCGCCGGGAAGGGCAGTGAGGATTCAGGCCTGCTTGATGAGGTCAGGACAATCATGAGAAGATTCAGCAAGTGACGGGAAATCAAATAGCATAACACCTTTACATAATTCAGTTTCAGGAGGTTTTTTACATGTCCAGAGCAGTTGTTATCCTCGGAGCCCAGTGGGGTGACGAAGGAAAAGGAAAGATCGTCGATTCACTAACGGATAAGGCCGATGTGGTTGCACGGTTTCAGGGTGGTCATAATGCCGGCCATACAGTGGTTATTAATGATGAGAAATTCGTTCTCCATCTTATCCCCTCAGGGATTCTGCACAGCGGAAAGCTCTGCCTGATAGGAAACGGAGTGGTCATAAACCCCGAGGCACTCATAGAGGAGATGGAAGGGTTGGAGAAGCGGGGCGTGAAGTTGAACGGCAGCCTCAGGATAAGCAAGAGTGCACACCTCATAATGCCTTATCATATCGCCATAGAGAGAGAGAAAGAGGCACTTAAGGGCAACAGAAAGATAGGCACCACAGGCAGGGGAATAGGCCCTGCCTATATGGACAAGATGGCAAGAACCGGCATAAGGGTTGCAGACCTCTATTATCCTGATGTCTTCAGAGACAAGCTGCAGGCAAATCTCAAGGACCTCAACTACATCCTTGACAATCTTTACAGGACAGAGACCTTTGATGTTGAAGATATCTATTCCGAGTACATGGGCTATGCCGAAAAACTCAAGGGCTACATTGATGATACGGATATCCTCGTCAACAGAACGCTTGATGAAGGGGGCAATGTCCTCTTTGAAGGTGCTCAGGGGACACTGCTTGATATAGATCACGGCACATATCCCTACGTGACCTCATCCTCGGCTACTGCAGGAGGAGCGTGCACAGGACTGGGTGTGGGACCAACACGTATAGATGCCGTGCTCGGCGTGGCAAAGGCGTATACAACAAGGGTGGGAGGAGGACCTTTCACCACGGAAATACACGATGCCGTTGGTGAAAAGATAAGAGAGAGGGGAGGCGAGTTCGGGGCTACCACCGGAAGGCCAAGGAGGTGTGGATGGCTGGACATGGTTGTGCTCAGGCATGCGGTGAGGATTAATGGACTTGCCGGGCTTGTGCTTACAAAACTCGATATTCTCGACGGGTTTGATACGATCAAGGTATGTTTCGGTTATCGCTACAAGGGAAAAACCCTTGAAGAGTTTCCCGGTGAGTTGCCGGTGCTCGAGGAGTGCGAACCCATATACAGGGAATTTAAAGGGTGGCATGAATCGACTCTCGGGATCACGGAATTTGGTAAGTTACCGGAAAATGCCCGGGCCTATATAAAAATGATCGAGGAAACCCTTGGCATAAACATTGATATAATCTCTACAGGTCAGAAGAGAGAGGATATTATTAAGCTTAAAGAACACTTCAAATAATGTCGAGAACGTCGAGAAGGAGACATAAACGATATACAAAACGAATTGAGACCGAGTTCAGTTCCGGAGACATGCTCTTCCGGGGCATATCCTCCGACCTTTCAGAGAAGGGGCTCTTTATCAGGACACAGCACGGCTTTGTTCCCGGGACAGAGGTCAATATACAACTGAGGCTTCCTGACGGCTCAACTGCACAACTGAGGGGTGTGGTGAAACGGACTGTAAAGACCCATTTACAGTTTGTGAAAAACGGTATGGGAATAGAGATTATTGAAAGTGACAGTACATATGTAAGGTTTGTCAGGGAAGAACTCATTGGCATACACTTCAACACCTCAAAGTTATCAGATGTTGTGGAGGTTAAAACCAGGGCCCGGGCTGAGGAGGAGGAGCAGGAAGAGGCATTTATAATCCAGGTCTGTCCAGACTGCGGGATAAAGAACAGGGTCAAGGTTGCAGCACTTTCAATGAAACCGAGATGCGGAAAATGTGGAAGCTCTTTAACCTGATCTTTCCTTCAAGGTGCCCTTCCTGTGACAGACTTACCGACAGCCTGAAATATGCCCCCTTTTGCATTGACTGCTGGCAGTTATTAACTCATAACCCTGATACAAAAAGATGCCGCACCTGTGGGATTGCACTCCCTCCGGATTATGACTTTAAATGTATAACCTGTATAAAAGAAAGCCCTCACTACAGAAAAATATATGTGTTTGGGGATTATGAGGGAGCACTGAAGGCAGCAATCAATCTCCTGAAGTTTGAAAAGGTTAGAAGACTCTCCAGGCCGCTGGGCAGACTCCTCTCCTGTCTTCCGTTGCCGCCCGTGGATGTAATCCTGCCTGTTCCCCTGAGTAAGGAGAGGCTGATTCTGAGGGGGTTTAATCAAAGCCATCTCCTGAGCCATAGTCTCTCCAGGAATTTCTCGATCCCCCTGGAACCAAACATCCTCATTAAGCCCAGAGACATACAGCCTCAGAGCCTCCTCTCAAGGGCAAACCGTCTGAAGAATCCAAAAGGTGCATTTTCGGTTATCAGCCCCGGCAGCGAACTTCTGCACCGCCGTGTCCTTGTTGTTGATGATGTAATGACAACCGGGGCCACTATTAATGAATGCGCAAGGGTTCTCCTCCGTGCAGGTGTGAGAGAGGTCTATGGAGCTGTTCTTGCACGGACAAAATCCGATTAACCCGAATAGCCCCGCAG
>BDTQ01000265.1 GCA_002898135.1 bacterium BMS3Bbin07 | reverse complement strand
CTTGATTGTGGTAAAGTTGGTCAACATACCGCCAAGCCACCTCTGGTTAACATAAAAAGCCCCTGCCCTCTCTGTCTCGTCCTTGATTGAGTCCTGCGCCTGTTTTTTTGTTCCCACAAAAAGAACGGTTTGACCGGACAATGACAGACCTTTCAGAAAATTGTAGGCGCTTTCAAGGCCCTTCATGGTCTTCTGAAGGTCTATAATATAGATACCGTTTCTCTCACCAAAGATGTAGCGTTTCATCTTCGGGTTCCATCTCTTGACCTGGTGTCCAAAATGAACACCGGCCTCTAACAGCTCTTTCATTGTTACAACCGCCATAGTTTTCACTTCCTCCTGGTTTTTTTCCTCCGCCTCTTCCCCTGAACTCCGGGCACTTGTGTCTGTCCCGTAAACCGGTCAGGAGAGGTTTTAAGGCGTGTGTTTTAGATTTTCTGCAGAAATCTGCAGGATATTATCTAATGCTGAAGCTTCAGATAATGCCATAAAGATTAACATAACATAAGGAAAAAATTCAAGAATTCGGGGCTGAATCAAATCTGCCGATAGAAAACCTGTTAACTTCCAGGAATAGAGAGGGATATAGAGTTTGAACGGATTTAATTATCACGTATGGCTCACCCGGATGGTGAGTCGTGATAATTCCCTCGGAGATAGACAGGATGTCTGTCGAGAATGAGTGAAAACTCTGTATCCCTCTCTATTCCAATCTCATCGCTATTGGGGACAGAGAAATCAGAGTGAGCAATAGTATTCGAGCTCAAGGAGCCTCCGCTTGATCCCGACCCCCGAGGAATAGCCACCCAATTTGCCGTCCGATTGAATGATCCTGTGGCAGGGAAGAATTATAGGCAGGGGATTTTTGCCGAGGGCCTGGCCGACTGCCCTCACAGACCGGGGAGAGCCAAGCCTCTCTGCAAGCCATTTGTATGTCCGGGTCTGTCCATAGGATACTTCATTCAATGTCAGCCAGACCCTTTTCTCAAAATCCGTTCCCGAGAGGATAAACGGGATATCGAACTTCCTCAGCTTTCCCTCAAAATACTTCATCATCTGGTCTCTGATATACTCGGGCAGGGGACTTTTCCTTGCGGTAATGGCCGGTGAGGTTCCGAGACAGGCAAGGGCTGCACTCTTTCCAGGTATGTTGAAACTAACACCTGTAAGATAAACAGACTCTGCCCGGTTCCCTTTAAGAATATAAGTCAGATGGAGGTGACCCAGGGGGGTGCAGACCACATCGCAGAGCAGATCAGAGGAGTAAGGGTTCCTTTTGTTCATCAGGTCTCAAGTCAGTCCCGGCCCCGTGTCCCGGAAGCTCATGCCCTGTCAGGGTCGTCATCTCTATAAAATGCTCAAGCAACACGGGGTCCCATTGTCCAAGGTCTTTTTCCTCTCTCATGACCTCCAGCACCTCAAAGGCAGTGCGACCCTCCCGGTAGAGGCGTTCGGAGAACATGGCATCAAAGGAGTCAACTATAGAGAGTACCCTTGCCGGCAAAGGGATATCCTCACCCTTCAGTCCATCGGGGAAACCGTTCCCATCCCACCTCTCATGGTGATGTCTGATTGCCGGAAGGACTTCCCGGAGTGAATGCAGGGGTTTGCAAATCCGCTCTCCAATAATTGTGTGTTTCTTTATTGTTTCCATCTCTTCATCCGTAAGTGGGGGTGGCTTAAGGAACAGATCCTTGCTCAAGCCTATTTTTCCTATATCGTGCAGGAGGCCTGCCTTGCGCAACAGTTCCTGCTCCTGCAGGGAGAGTCCCAGATAATCTCCAAACTCCTTTGAGAACTCACCAACCCTGGTTGAATGCCCCTGTGTATGAGGGTCCCGGACTTCAAGGGTAGCTGCAAGTGTAAGGATGATATTTTCCGAATGCTCCAGTTCATCATGGAGATGTTTCAGTCTCAGTAAAGAGCGGATTCTGGCCAAAAACTCCCTGGGATCAAAGGGTCTGCTGATAAAATCATCGGCTCCTGACTCAAATCCTTTTATCTTGCTCCCTCTGTCGCTGTGAGCGGCAATGAGCACGACGGGAAAAAACCTTCGTCCCGCCATGTCCTTGAATATCCGACATAACTGAAAGCCGTTGATATCACGCATCGTTATATCAATGATGGCAATGTCAGGGTGGCAGGTCTCGAAGGTGTCTATTGCCTCTACAGGATTGGCTGATTTGAAGACACGAAAGTCGTCTGATTTAAAAACTGTCTCGATCAGTTCTGTATCGGACTGCAAATCATCCACTATGAGTACGGATGCAGTGTCCCTTGCAGGTATGATGTTATTAGAAATCATTATTGAATAATTAAAACATCTTTTGATATATTTGTCAAGAAAACGAGTTGATTATTAGCAGGTTAGCTATAAAGGTTAACTCTTTTCCTTAGGTATGGATTCACGGGTATAAGGGCTTTTAAATCAGTCTCAGACCTGCGTAGTAGCAGCAGCATTCATTGTCAAGGTTATTAATAAAGGACCGCTCTTCTCCGTCTTCAAAAAGTACCTTTACGAAACAAAACCCCCCTTCCAGGGATGAATGCTTTTCTTCCACCACAACACCTTCACCCCAGGTGTCGTATCTGATGTGCCTGACCCTGTTGCCGGTCTTCAAGTACAGCCTCGGCCTCATAGTTAAATTATACCAATGTCCGGAATTTATTGTCATACCCGGTCTATAAGGAAATGGAAATGCAGATTTCCCGGAGATCAGGGTCCGGATTCCGAAGGCCATAGGTGTACGATACCAGGTTCGCCGGAGGCGCCCTCTATCCTGTAGCTGAGCCCGGTAAATGCCTTTATGACATGAAGGTTTGTTATGAGGTGTTTTGTTATCCGGCTTGTACTGAAGGAGGACTCCTTTTTGGAGAGGGCCAGATAAAGGACCAACTGATCAGCTATGTAAGGGTCGAGGGCTGCCCTGGAATGAATATGGGACAAGGCTGCATCTGCAACCTCACGGCCCACATCCTCCGCCCTCCTTCCCCTTTCTCCAAGAGAGGAAAAGCCTGCCACTGTATTTTCGGCAATCAACTTCAGGAAGATAAAGGTGCCCTTGCCAACAGAGGGAACCGAGATTGTATCAATATCAATCTCCGGAGAACAGGGCCTTAATATATCAAGGGCAGACTGCCGCTGTCTTTCTGCAATACTCAGGGGCAGATTGGAGACACCGGAGCATCCCTTTATGGAGAGAATCTCTCCCCTTTTCCTGATAAATATCCCCCGTATTTCTTTTGCCGGTCTCACCTCTGCCCATATCCTTCCGCCGCCCTTGGGATAAAAACCAAACATTTCAATCCCTGCTTCGACATGTATTCCCAACATCCCGAGAAAGGAGAGAAAGACCTCCTTTATATAATGAAAGCAGGGACTATGGGGGACATGGGTTCCTCCCGTAAGGGTGATCCTTGAAACACCCTGCTGCAAGATGAGGGGAGGGATAAGGGCCTGGAGGACAAGGGTGGTTGACCCCGCAGTCCCTATATCAAACCTGTAGTGCCCGGCCCTGACCTGTCCCGGGATAAACCTGAGTTCCAGAGAGCCCTTTTCATCACCAATTGCCTTCCCCCCGGAGATAAGCGACACGGCCCTAACTACTGTCAAATGTTGCGGCATCAGCCCCGGTCTCCGGCGGCCTTTGCGAATATTATATATATGAAGGGATCTGCCCGTGATACAGCTAAGGCTTAAGGAGGTGCGGAGTATCTGTCCGCCACCCTCGCCAAAGCTTCCGTCTATCTCTATAAAATCACCCATTAAACATAAAACATATACAGCAAACTTTATTCTATTACCTCAATACACGAATGGATATCAGTGAGTGAACAAACCGGCACCTTTTCGTAATCCGGGATTATTAACCGGAATTACCCGGACAGTTGCATAAAAATATTATGTATGCGAATATGTTATTAAGGTCATTATTAATGATAATGGTTTTTGAGTAATTTTATTTGTATTTTTCGGCTACAAGCTGCGATTGCTTTGCTATGCCG
>BDTQ01000264.1 GCA_002898135.1 bacterium BMS3Bbin07 | reverse complement strand
GGTGGACAATGAGCTGACTGTACTGAGATCGTCCGGCATGAAATTCGGGGAGATTGCAAGACCTGTTTTTTATCTCTCCGCCATACTCCTTGCCTTCTCCGTTTTTATCACTCTTTATCTCATACCCTTAAGCAGCAAGACACTTAGAGGAGAGCTCAACAAGGTGTTGAGAGAAAGGGCGCCCATGTCCATTGAACCGGGGGTATTCTTTACCTCCTTTAAAGGCTTTCTAATCCTTGTTAATGAGAAAACCGATGGTGCTTTCAGGGGAATCTTTATCTCTGACAGCCGTAATCTGGAATCCGAACGGGTTATCGTGGCACAGGAGGGAAAGCTCTCCCTTGACAAAGAGATGCAGCCGGCGTTCAGTCTTACAGACGGGACTGTCCACATAGTAAACAGGGACAGCAGCACCGAGATTAACTTTGCCGAATATAAATTCACTATCAGGCTGAGCGGGGAAATACTAAACAGGAAGAAAAGTGAGATGACCCTGCCGGAGCTGTACAAAAAAGCTGTCACAGAAAAGACAAACGGCACCGGCTACTTTATTGAGTTTCACAGGAGGCTCAGCTTTCCGGCCCTTATCATAGCGCTTGCATTCCTTGCTCCTGCACTATCTCTGAGGGCAGGAAAAACGGGAAAGACCGGGGGCTTCATAATCGGCCTTCTGGTCTTTACAATCTATTACGTAGCACTGCTGTATTTTGAAAATCTCGTCAGGGCAGGCAAACTCCCTCACCTTGCCTGCTGGATACCATTTGCAGCGCTTACTGCCGTGGCGGTTTTACTTTACAGAAGAGAAAAATGAAGAATGAACATAAGCTTAACCACAGAGACACTGAGACACTGAGACAAAGAATATTCAATGGAAAGTGAAAAATTTTTATCTTTCTCTGTGCCTCCGTGCCTCTGTGGTTTATAAATTCCCATCAATATAAAAAGGAGTCAAAATTGAACAGGCTGCAAAGACTTTATATCCGGGAATTCGGTGTGCTGCTGCTGATCGTCTCATCCATGCTCTCTGCCGTCTTTTCAGTAATATTCATTGTTGAAAGGATCGATGAGCTCATGCCTTACAGACAGACAACTGAAACCCTGCTACTCCTTGGGGCCTTAAAAATCCCCGAATACCTGATGTACCTCCTGCCCATGACATCCCTGCTCTGCACCATCTTCGTTATAAGTCGTGCATCAAGGAGGAACGAGATCACAGCAATAAAGGCATCAGGTGTGAACCTGAGGCGCTTTTTCATGCCCTTTATAATTGCCGGCGTCCTCCTGGTGGCAATTGACTTTGTGATTGCAGAATTCATTGCCCCTGCATCACTGAAGAAATCAAACGATATACTTTATTCACTTAAAGGTGAAAAAAATATCTCCTATCAGGAAGGCAACATCTGGATCAGGGCAAAGAACGGTCTCCTGGTGAGGGCAAAATTATTTGTGCCGCAGGAAATGGAGCTTTACGGCATATCCGTATTCTACATACATGAGGGGAAACTGACAAAGAGGATTGAGGCTGAAAAGGGCGTGTGGTCAGGACAGGACTGGAGACTCCAGGAAGTCAGGGAGTTTGACCTGGACAGGAACACAGTCCGGTATATGCCTGAAAAACTCCTTAAAGGGGTTGGAGAAACAGAGATTATTGAGAGAGAAAAAAACCGGCTCTCGGAGATGAGCGTCACGGAGCTCATAAGGCATGAAAAAAGACTGGAAGACGCCGGCTACATGAACACAAAGCTGAAGGTGGATATTCAGTCACGACTCTCTTATCCGCTTGCAAACCTCTTTATGGTCATGATAGGTATATTCCTGTCACTAAAGAGCAGAAAAGGCAAAGGGATGGTAAGCGCAGGAGCCGGAATACTCATAAGTCTTGCATACTGGGTTATATACACACTATCACTGTCGCTCGGGTATGCAGGGGGGCTCCCGCCCATGGTCGCTGCCTGGATAGTGCCTGTAATCTTCCTGGCACTGGGAGGGGTTCTATATTTCAGGATGCCGGTTTAAAGGATAAAGGACTGTTGCGGGTTGGGAAAGAAAAGACGTTGCGGGTTAAGAGGATAAAAGACTGTTGCGAGTTGCGGGTTAAGAAAAGGATTGTTGCGGGTTGGGAAAGAAAAAGCGTTGCGGGTTGGGAAAAACAACTAATAGCTTGAAACATTGGTGGGTTATCTCCATTCATTTTCCACATATCGAATAAATCTGTTTATCTTGCTGCCCAATTCATCATAAGCATCAAGTAAGGATTGCATTTCTTTTTTATCAATTTCATGTGCATTTTTAATGAAATTCAGATGGAGTATAGTCTCGTCACAGGAAGCCTGGGCATAAATCAGAAACTTGACAAAGTCTGCTTTATATCTCTTTCGTCCGTATCCCTCTACGATACAGGAAGTAATTCCTTTTGAAGACCTCCTTATCTGGCTCCCTTCTTCGTATAATTCATATTTTGGAAGTTTTAATGACAGTTTGTGAATCTTGATAGCCAGAGCATATGATATTCTGTAAATTTCCAGGTCCTTATAATTCTTCATTCCCCTTCTCTCTTACCCCGCAACATGTTTTTATTCTTAACCCGCAACTCGCAACAGTCCTTTATCCTCTCAACCCGCAACGCTTTTTCTTTCCCAACCCGCAACTCGCAACAGTCCTTTTCTTAACCCGCAACGTCTTTTCTTTCTCAACCCGCAACAGTTTTTATTATCTTAATCCCCGAACTCGTACCAATCCTGTCTGCACCGGCCTGAAGAAGGGAGACCACCTGGTCAAGGGTTTTTATCCCGCCTGCCGCCTTTATTGCAGCCCTGCCTGAGACCGCCTCTCTCATAAGCTCAATATCCCTGACAGTTGCACCCCTGGGACCAAAGCCGGTCGAGGTCTTTATAAACTCTGCACCTGCCTCTACTGCCGACTGAGAGGCCTTTTTAATCTCCTCGTCCTGCAGACAGCCTGTCTCAAGGATTATCTTGTGTACAACCTTACTGCTTGCCATCACAATGGACTCTATCTCTCTCTTAAGATCATTCCATCTGCCCATTTTTGCCATGCCTATGTTCATTACGATATCAAGCTCATCAGCTCCGTGCAGCACCGCCTCTATCGCCTCATAGACCTTCACTGACGTAAGGACAGCTCCTGTGGGAAAACCAACAACCGTACACACCCTGACAGTGCTCCCCCTGAGAAACTCCCGTGCCTTTGCAACAAACACAGGACTGATGCAGACAGAATAAAAGCCGTACCTTAACGCCTCTTCACACAACCTGAAAACATCATCCTCTACTGCATCGGGTCTCAGAAGTGTATGGTCTATAACCCGAGCAATTTCATCCGGCAGATATTTCTTCATTCACTTGCTCCTTATAGGCACTTATAAGCCTCTCTGTAATCTTCCCTATGGCATACGTCTTACCATCAATCTCAGAGACCGGCATAATCTCTATCAGGGAATTCGTAAGGAAGACTTCTTCTGCCTGATGAAGTTCTTTGGTTGAAAACAGGCCCTCTTCCACCGCAATGCCCTTCTCCTCAGCTATCTCAAGCACTGTCTGTCTTGTAATACCATTTAATATCCCGGCCTCCGCAGACGGAGTATACAGCACGCCTTTGGTGACAAAGAAGAGATTGCTTACAGTACCCTCAGCCAGATACCCCCGTGGTTGAGCATAATAGCCTCAAAGAAACTCCTCTCGGACGCCTCCATCCTGACAAGTATATTATTCAGGAAATTAAGGGATTTTACTCCGGAATCAATCGGGTTTCTGCAATTCATCCTCTCTTCAGAGATACAGGCCCTTACGCCGTCCCTGTAC
>BDTQ01000263.1 GCA_002898135.1 bacterium BMS3Bbin07 | reverse complement strand
ATGAAGGCTTGAACAGACCACGAAGGTTTTTATATTACTTTTGTGGTTTTTTTATTTCCGACAGAAAAAGCACCATAATCTGCACATTAAGCAAAGGCCATGAAGGCTCATCACCATGAAGGTGAGCTCTCACGGCCTTTTTTGATGTACTAAAAAATCATAACAGGTTCAGCTACGAATGAACACGAATTTACACTAATAATCTGTAAAAGGACTATTTTAAAAATATTTTTTTAGTTCGTGAACATTCGTGTAAATTCGTAGCTGAAAAAAATCTTCTTTTCGGAGGAATCGCTTATGAAGAGAGCATTCTTTAAGACATTCCTGGTAACACTATTAATGTTAACCCCGGTATCAGTGGCATGGGCACATTTCGGTGTCATCATCCCATCCGATGACATAGTATCAAAGGAGGACAGTAAAAAGATCGACCTCCAGATGAAGTTTATCCACCCCTTTGAAGGACATTACATGGAGATGGCAAGGCCAAAGGCTTTTGGTGTTATGGTAAACGGAAAAAAACACGACCTGTTGCCAACGCTTAAAAAGAAGACGGTCAAGGGATTTTCTACCTGGGAGGCTACTTACAGGATCAGGAGACCGGGAGACCATGTCTTTTATGTTGAACCTGCCCCCTACTGGGAACCTGCAGAAGAGAGATTTATAATTCATTACAGCAAGGTTATAGTGGATGCGCTCGAGCTGGAAACGGGATGGGATGCCGAGGTAGGGCTCAAGACAGAAATAGTGCCCCTGACAAGGCCATACGGCCTCTGGGCCGGCAATGTATTCCAGGGAATTGTAAAGGTGGACGGCAAACCCGTGCCATACGCAAAGGTTGAGGTTGAGTACTATAATGAGGGCGGGAAGATAAAGCCACCTGCCGAGCCCTATATAACCCAGGTAGTAAAGGCCGACAAAAACGGCGTCTTCACTTATGCAATGCCTATAGCCGGATGGTGGGGTTTTGCCGCCCTTAATACCGCAGACTTCAGGTTAAAGCACAAAGGGAAAGAATATCCTGTTGAAATTGGCGCCGTCATATGGGTAAAAACGAGGGAGATGAAATAAGATGCATATATCAGAGGGAGTTCTGTCGGCACCCGTTCTTGTCACCGGTGCGCTGCTTGCCGCAGGTGGCATAGCCGTGGGACTGAAGAAGATGGACTATGAAAAGATACCGGAGGTGGCAGTCCTTTCCTCTGCATTCTTTGTTGCCTCATTAATACACGTACCCATTGGGCCGTCAAGTGTCCATCTGGTTTTGAACGGGCTTTTGGGAGTACTGCTTGGCTGGATGGCTTTTCCCGCCATTCTTGTTGCACTTACACTGCATGCGGTACTGTTTCAGTTTGGAGGACTCAGCTCACTCGGGGTCAATACGGTCATCATGGCCACTCCAGGGGTCATAGCCTATTACCTCTTCAACCTGCCGATCCGGAAGGGCAATCATCTCCTTAGTACCCTTGCAGGTTTTGGTGCAGGAGCCACAGGAATCGCCCTTGGGGCCATACTTGTCGCCCTCTCACTCATAAGTACAGGAGAAAGTTTTCTTGGCGTGGCAAAGCTTGTGCTTGTAGCCCACCTGCCCGTCATGGTAATCGAGGGCATTATCACAGGCTTTTGTGTTATATTTTTGAAAAAAGTGAAACCGGAAGTGCTGGAGGTGGGAAAGTGAAAAGATTCAAGGCTCAAGTTTCAGGATTATGGATTATGGATTATGGATTATGGATTATATCCGGTGTTATAATATTTTTATTCCTGATCCTTACTTCTTCAACTGCTTTTGCACATAAAGTGAGCATTTATGCTTATGCAGAGGATAGCATGGTATTTGCGGAAGGTTATTTTGCCGATGGCTCAAGGAGCAGGAACTCACGGGTTGAGGTCTTTGATGCAAATACCGGAGAGAAACTCCTTGAAGGTAAAACCGATAATGAGGGAAAATTCTCCTTCAGGATCCCAAAAGCAACCTCCATCAGGCTCGTACTCCATGCAAGCATGGGCCACCAGAACGATTATACGATTGATGAAAAAGAGATAAAGGCGGCAATGGGGATACAGGATACAGGAGTCAGGGGTCAGGAGTCAGGAGTTAAAGAGCGGAAGATGGAAAGCAAACCCCGGCCCACCGTACCGCTGACTGTCGCTTCAGGTGTATCCCCTGCTGAAATAGAGGCTGTAGTGAGTAAGGCCATGGACAGAAAACTCCAGCCGGTAATCACCATGCTCCTCAAACTTCAGGAGAGCAGTGAAAAGCCAGGGATTACCGAGATATTAGGGGGAATAGGTTATATTATAGGGCTTATGGGAATGGTAATGTATTTTAAGAGCAGGAGGAAGGGGTAGGGATTGGAGAGTTGGAGTGGTGGAGTGGTGGAGTGGTGGAGAATTGTCTTTTAACCCGCAACAGTTCTTCTTTCTTAACCCGCAACTCGCAACTTTTTTTTCTTAACCCGCAACTTACTTTATAAAAATGCATCTTGAAGAATTCGCAGAAGGCAGTTCATTTTTGCACAGACTTGACCCGAGGGTAAAGTTTCTGGCCATAATTCCGTACGTCCTGGTTATTGCCATCATGCACGGACAACTGGGCCCCTTTGCGGCCCTGTTAGCCTCCACCCTGCTGACAGCCGTTGCAAGGCTCGACATGAGAAAACTCCTCAGCAGGCTCGTTACCGTAAATGTGTTTGTATTTCTGTTATGGGTCTTTATTCCGTTCAGTTATCCCGGAGAAACAATCTTTCAGATCGGCCCGCTGACAGCTACCCGGGAGGGTATCCTCTATGCCCTCTCCATCACATTGAAGACCAACGCCATCGTGCTTGCAACCATAGCAATCCTCGGCACCTCGGAGGTCTTCTCACTTGCACATGCACTTATTCACCTGAAGGTACCTGACAAGCTTGTCCACTTATTCTTTTTCTTCTACAGGTACATGACTGTCCTGCACGAGGAATACAGCAGACTGAAAAATGCCATGCTGATACGATGTTTCAAGGCAGGCACAAACATGCATACATACAGGACATACGCGTATCTTGTGGGGATGCTGATCGTCAGGAGTTATGAGCGCTCCCAGAGGATTTACCAGGCAATGCTGTGCAGGGGGTTTCAGGGCAGATTCCCTGTAGCAAGCCATTTCAGGCTCAGGAAAGGAGATGTGGTATTCGGTCTGTCAATGGCCGTGGTAACGGTCATGCTGGCAATTATTTAAAAGTTAATGGATAGCGAGGAAAACTTGATAGAACTACGAAATCTGAGTTTCACTTACCCATATGGAAAACAGGTCTTCAGTGACCTGAATTTCTCATTGAAAAAGGGTGACAGGGTCGGCCTGATCGGGCCCAATGGCGCCGGGAAAACCACATTGTTTCATATTATAATGGGTTTGTTAAGGCCTGACTCCGGAGAAATAAGGGTATTTGAAAAGGTAAGGAAAACAGAGGAGGATTTCAGCGAGATAAGACAGAGGATCGGCCTGCTGTTTCAGGACTCTGATGACCAGCTCTTCAGCCCCACGGTTGAAGAGGATATTGCTTTCGGCCCATTGAATCTCGGCAAAACCCATGAAGAGGCCCGGATTATTGTAAGAGAAACCTGTGAGGCCCTGGGGCTTGAGGGTTTTGAAAAAAAGATAACCTACCGCCTCTCTGGCGGCGAAAAAAGGCTTGTCGCACTTGCCACGGTTGTGGCTATGAATCCCGAGTGTTTTCTGTTTGATGAGCCAACTACCGGGCTTGATGAGACAACGAGAGAGAGATTCCTGAGCTACCTGAAGGAGCATGTAGACACCTATATAATTATCAGCCATTCCCATGAGTTTTTAAGGGGAGCAACAGACAGGGTTTACAGGTTGGAAGAGGGCAGAATCACGCTTGTTTAAAAATAATGAAAAAAAATCCTGTTAATCCTGTCTAAATAAATCTTTAATCTGTTTGTAATTATTTGTGTTCATTCGAGGCTGCCGTATAACCTGTAAAAACTTTTATGGAGGAAAAGAGATGAACGATCTTGAAAAGCTGAAGAAACTGCTTCACCACTGGATGGAGCATAATGACGAACATGCGAGGGTTTACAGGGAGTGGTCAGAGAAGACATCATCCCTCGGCAAGGAGGCAGTGTCCGAAATCCTCGAAAGGCTGTACCTTGAAACAAAAAAACTGAACGGGCTCTTTGAAGAAGCCCTTAAAAAGTTATGATTCCCCCCGGCCTTTCGCCAGCTTTTCCAGGGCCTTGAGCTTCTCTGTCTCCCCTATTGCAATTAACGTATCCCCGGCCTTGATAAGGGTATTATGCACAGGGTTAAATTTCATGTCACCATCCTTTCTCTTGATGGCAACAACAATAACGCCAAGCTCTCTGCCGACCCCGGCCTCATGGATTGTCTTCTCTGCAATGAGAGATCCCCCTTCAACCGGGATTTCCTCCATCTGCAACTCCAGGTTCCCGCTCCTGGTTGCAAACTCCAGGAAATCAACAACCGCAGGTTTTAATACTGTCTGGGCTATTCTGTGTCCACCGATATGATAAGGTGAAACCACCCTGTCGGCA
Source organism: bacterium BMS3Bbin07 (assembly GCA_002898135.1). Taxonomy (GTDB): domain Bacteria; phylum Nitrospirota; class Thermodesulfovibrionia; order Thermodesulfovibrionales; family JdFR-85; genus BMS3Bbin07. The sequence continues at coordinate 672 of BDTQ01000263.1, read as the reverse complement.
CCAGCCCTGAGGAGCTTCTGCCCCGAACCCTCCTCACCCGCCCTTGCAACTATAAAGAGGGAAGGATTCAGCTCCCTTGCACTCAGAACAACATAAAGATTCTGGGCATCTGTGGAAAGCACCGAGATCAGCCCCCTCGCCTTCTCAATACCTGCCTGCCTGAGAATATCGTCCTTTGTTGCATCACCGTAAACAAAGACAGTCTCTTCATCCGCATCAAGCTCCGGCAGCTCTTTCTCCACAACCACAAAGGGGACATCCTTGGCCTTCAGTTCATTGCAGATTATCCTGCCCATGCGTCCGTAACCGCAGACAATGAAGTGATTCCTAATCGACTTAAGCCTCTTCTCCAATTTTCTCCTCCCAAAGGCCTTCTGGATTTCACCCTCAAAAACTATCCTGATCCCGTTATTGATTCCATAGGCCACCGCTCCCACACCGACAAAGACAAGGATGATGGTAAATGCCCTGCCTGTAAAAGAGAGCGGCCTTACCTCCTGATAGCCAATGGTGGAAAGGGTGATGACCGTCATATAAAGAGAATCGAAAAGAGTCCACCCTTCAATGATGGAATATCCAACAGTACCTGACAAAATAACCAGAAATACGAGTCCCAGTGAAAGAAAAGCCCTCTTCCTCAAAATACCGTCTGTCCCCTTCCTTAAATTATCC